>CAJXSA010000081.1 GCA_913060595.1 uncultured Ignavibacteria bacterium | reverse complement strand
GGAAAGCATCGCGGTGAACCAGGCGTCCTCGCCGAAGCAGCGGCCGGTGCTCAGGCCAAGGGGAGCACCCGAGAAACGGGACGGATCGATGCGCAAACCGTTCACCGCCTCGCGTCGAAAGCTCAACGCGGTGGAGGGAAGAATTTTTGCCGCCCGGTCATCATTCTCGCGGACATTGAAATCGGGGAAACCTGAGCCGCGGAAACAGTTTCTGCCGCGGTCGGTCTGCAGAAGGAACACGGTCCGAAACAGCCGTTCCGGCAAGGGTACAGAGAGAGAAGTCTGCAATGTCCCTCCGGCGGCCGCGATTTCTTTCCCCGCGTCGCGCTGAAACACGCTGTTTACCGTGGCGAAATAGCCGGTGTCGGGAACGGCGTCGTCGTCCATGAACGTGATGATATCGCCCCGGGCCTCGTCCAGGCCCCTGTTGCGCTGTTCTGCGATTCCAGGAGCGGTGGGCAAAATGATGAGAAGGAACGGCAATTCCTCCCGTACTTCGTTGCTCCGCAGAGGTGCGTCCCCTGCGTCCACGATGACCACTTCACCCGGCGGGTCCGACTGGCGGCGCAGGGCATCGAGCAGGCGCAGAAGCTCCGGCCGACGGTTGCGCGTGATGATGACCACGGAATGCATCATGCGGGGGATTCGGACTCCATCCGTTCAACAAGCCAGCCGGCGGCACGCACATCGTCCCAGAACGACGGGTAGGATTTGCTCACGCTCCACGGATGATCCAGCTGCATCGCGTTGCCGCCTGCGAGTGAAAGCAGCACACCCGCCATCACCAGACGGTGATCTCCGTGCGTTTGAAACAATGCTTCCCGCGATGCGTTTTTCGGTGGGCGCAGCAGAAGCTCGCTCCCCTCAACCACGGCGTCGACGCCCACTCCGCGCAGCGACGCGGCGAGATCATCGAGGCGGTTGGATTCTTTGTGACGAAGATGGCCCGCATCCGTGAAGCGCACCGGGTGCGCCCCGGCAGAGGCGGCGACGGCGAGGACGGGGAGCAGGTCGGGAACGTCTAGCACGGACACACTGACCGGCTTCCGCTTCGACTCGCGCAGCATGGAAAGATACTTGTCCACCGCTGCATCGGGCTGCCGCGGAATGCGCGGCCGGCGCTCCGCTTCGGCGGGATGGCCCAGGTAATGCGCGACACTCCAAACCGCACGTGAGCTGGCGTCGCAGGCGATCTCAAGCGTCAGTTTTTCATTGATGCGCTCGGTCTGATTGAACGCGATCAGATCACCATGCCGGATGTACTCCACTCCGGCAGATTCGAGCATGGAAAGCGTCATATCGAAATAGGATGCGCTGACCGTCTCACCGAGCAGGCGCAGTGTAAATGGGCGATCCGCACCCACCGACAGCAGTGCCAGCGCGGAGGCAAACTGTGAGGATTCCGACGCGTCCACGGAGAGTGCCGCAGGCATTTCAGACCAGCCGCGGACGACATAACCCTGACCGGACATGTCGTCGAAGCGTTCGATCACCGCACCGCCACTGCGCAGTGCCCGCAGCAGCGCATCATGGGGACGGCGCATCAGGGATGGCGCCACCAGCAGTTTGCTTGGCTTCACGCTGGTCGCGCAGAGCGCGAGCAGAAAGCGCAGCGTCGTCCCTCCTTCCCCGACGTGCACGGTGCGCATCTCGTTCTGCGCATGCTCCTCCAAGCCGCGATTCAGATTGTCCGCGACATACCCCTTTTCATTTTCTTCGACGAAGTACCCGAGCTGTCGCAGTCCGCGATACATGGCGCGAACGTCGTCCGCATTGCTTTTTCCCACAAGAGTGGTCCTCCCCATGCGCTGTGCCGCGATCACGAGTGCCCGGTTGAGCTCGGATTTACTGGCTTCGAGAGTCTGATCCAGTTTTCGCGGTCGCGTGCTCCGGACGCGGACATGGCACCGTTCGTGCATGCGAACTTCTTCGATGAGGGCATCTATCCAGTCGTCTGCCGTGAGATCGTCATGCACAACCGGCTGTCCGAGGCCGTGAAGAACGACGGAACGCAGGCGGTCGTCACTGCGCTTTTTGTCACGCATGATCGCCGCGCGAAGCACGTCACGCGACGGCAGCTCGCCCGGGGAGACAAGCAGCGGGAAAATGGTATCCCTGCACAGCTGAATGGAGGCGGCATCCATGTTCTCATGAATCGAAAAACGCAGCGACGCGGCCATTCCCCACGCCACGGCGCCGCCATGTCCCAGTCCCGTCGTCAGCTCGAGCGCGTGGCCAAGCGTGTGGCCCAGGTTGAGCACCGTTCGTGCGCCGCTCTGCTCGCGTGGATCCCGTGCGACGATGTCCTGCTTGATCGCAACCGCGGCGTCGATCATGTTCCCGAGCTGCGCACGCACCTCGGACCACGGCGCGAACACCAGTTCCTGGACGGCGTCCGTATTCAATGCGCGCACCCCGTCGGCATCCCCGAGCCACAGCGCTTTCAGCAGCTCGACGACACCTTCGCGACGCTGTGCGACTGGCAGCGACTCGAGGACCTCCTCGACAAGCACGACGCGTTCCGCGGGATAGAATGTGCCCAGCTGGTTCTTCGCGGTGCCGAGGTTGACAGCCGTCTTCCCTCCATGCGCGGAATCCACCATCGCAAGAAGCGTGGTGGGGAGCTGCCAGAGCGTCACCCCGCGCCAGAGAATGCTTGCCAGAAATCCGACGGCGTCACCGATGCTGCCTCCGCCGAGTGCGACGAGGACGAGCGGTTTGCTCGTCCGTCTCCGCAGCACTTCCGCGGCAAGCTCTTCGATCGCGGTCAGCGTTTTCAGCGTTTCGCCGGACTGCACGAGCAATGCGTCCGGGACCTGCCGCAGAATGGCGTCCGGCAGACGGCGATCCGCGATCACGACCGCGTGGGGAGGCAGCGTGAGGGCATCGAACGATGCGACACGCCGCACGTCTGAGCGAGGATATGTTCCGTCTGTCATCTCCACCTCACTGCTGATTCGGTATGCGGGAAATATAAGAAAAAGGCGGTCCGGGGACCGCCTTTTTCATCGCGCACGATGCGTGTTATCGAAACATTTCCTCCACCGGGACGATGCGGATGTTCTCCCGCGCTATCTCGAGCGGATACATCTCTATTTCCCTGTCCTCGGTGAGCACTTCTTCCGGTTTCGGTGTGTCATACGTGACCGGACTGGGAACGTCCTCCGCCAGCTGCGCGGCGAATTCCTCCGCCCCGCTGGTCACCATGGCGATGCGGAGGTTGTCGTACTGCAGATGTCTGCGTATCGCCGCGTTGACGTCTTCCAGCGTGAGAGCCGCAATTTTCTTGCGGAACAGCGCGATGTAGTTCTCATCGATCCCGTAGAAGCGGCTGTCGATGGCGTACCCGAGCCGCCCCATGGTGGTCGTCGCGAAATGCAGCGCGTACTTGTCGAGAAACTGCTGGGTGAGCGTGAAATCCTCCTTCGTCATGCCGCTGTCGACGACATGCTGCAGTTCCCGTATTGCGGCACGCAGGGCGAAATGCCGGTGTACATGCTGCACCGGGCGCAGCCACACTTCGAACAGCTGCTGCCGCCGCGCGTGATTGGGGGCCGCCATTTGCCGGCGTCCGCCGTTGGGAAAGATTTCGATATAGGAATAGTCCCCGTAATTCATGCCGCGCGCCTCACGGATGACCTGGTAGAGGTGCGAGGATGAATTGCGATGCTCCCCGAACCAGGAGTTGAACAGCGCGAGCGCCCAGAAATCGTCATCCCCGCGCAGCACATCGATCGGGAAGCCGAAGCTGATCGCCGTCGCGTTGCATTCCTTTTCCACGAGGAGGACATGCCGCCCCTCGAGCGGCAATGGCGCGGGCGCACCGGGCTGTACGAGCGTCCCTTCGGGCAGCTGCGCGAGGTCTGTCTGCAGCCGGGTGAGCAGCGTGTCTTCATAGCCGCCCCCGAGTCCGATGACCACGTTGTCGCGTGTGAACCAGGATTTGTAAAACGCGCGTACATCCTTGAGCGTAATCGCTTCCAGGCTGCTGACACTTCCGGCGTCGAGATGACCGTACGGCGTTCCGTCATACACGAAATTGTAAAACGCCGCTTTCCCCAGCTCTTCGTCATCTGAATAGCGCAGGGACTTCTCAATGCCGTTGATCATGTTGGTCCGGATGCGCGTGAAATCCTCCTCGGTGAACGCCGGATGAAGAAGGGCATCGATAAAAAACGGGTAGTATTCATGCAGGTTGTCGCTGTGAACGCGACCGGTGAACACCGTCATTTCCTTGTCGACGGTCACGCCGTAGGATGCGGCCATCGGGTACAGGGCGGTGAGGATGTCCTCGTAGCTGTTCTTTTCCGTGGCGCCTTCCATCATCATGGAGGCGGTCAGGGCCGTGATGCCCTCGAGGCCGGCGGGATCCGCCTGCGATCCTGTCTTGAACCAGATGCGGAAGGATATCGTGGGATCATCCTCGACCGGGAGCAGCACGGCCTGGTCAGCGGAATTCCTGCTGCAGGATGTCATGAGTACGCCTGTGATGATGAGCGAAAGCAGGGGAAGGGCAATGCGAAGTTTCATGATCAGTTCCTCCCCGTCAGTGTTGCAATTGTGCGTCGGTCCGCCGAAAGGTAGCGTTCGATCGCCGCGCGGATGTCGTCAGGAGTGATGCGGTCATACATCGCGTACAGCGTGTCGACGACTTCGATTCCTCCGGTCAGCGCCACGAAGCGCGCAAGACCGCCCGCAACCTTGTCCGGCGTATCGAGATTCATCAGGAAACTGTACTTGAGACGTTTCTTCACCGCATCGAGTTGCGCCGCACTCACGGGGGCGTCGAGATAACGCGCGATCGTCCTGTCGATCTCCTGTCGCACCATCGGGATGTCGCCTTCGTTCTTGATCATGGCGTAAATGCTCCAGAGCTTCGGATCTCGGTTGAAACCGAAATCAGCACCGATGAACTGCAGCTTCTGCTCTTTCAGCACGAGGGTGCGGTAAATCTCGCTGTTCTCGCCGAACAGCAGTTCACCGAGCATGGAACCGGCGACGGCGATGCGGTCGTCCGCATCCATCGCGGGACTCTTGTACGACATCACCATGAGCGGCAGGGTTTTTCCGTCATAGGAGACAGACACGCGCCGTTCGGCGGTCTGCTCCGGTTCCGGAGTGATGACAGGTTCGGTGTACCCGGGCTGCCAATCCGCATAGTAGCTGCGGATCAGGTCCAGCGCCCTGCCGGTGTTGAAGTCCCCGACGAGGACGAGCACGACATTGTCAGGCCGGTAATAGCGCGAGAAAAATTCCTTGCTGTATTCGTACATGCCTGGCATGCGCTTGATGTCCGCTTCGTAGCCGATCGTCGTGTGTCCGTATGTGTGACGGGTAAACGCCGTCTCCATCAGTTCCTCGAACAGCACGGACCAGGGATTGCTGCGGTTTTTGCGGTACTCGCCGTACACGGCACCGGCTTCGGTCTGGAACGCCGCTTCCTCGTACTCGAGAAACTGGAAACGGTCGCTTTCGAGCTTCACGACGGTCTCGAGATCCTCCGATGCGAAGGAGAGATGGTAGGCGGTGTAATCATCGGTGGTGTACGCGTTCGCATCGGCACCCATTTCCGTCACCATGCGGTCATACAGTTCCGCGGGATAATTCTTTGTTCCGCGAAACATCATATGCTCGAAAAAATGCGCGAAACCGGATTTCCCCTTTTCGTACTCGTCACGGGCGCCCGTCCGTACGATGCTGTAATAGGACATCAGTCCCCCGGCGGACATGGGCACCATGATCACGGAAAGGCCGTTGTCCAGTGTCTCGAGCCGGTAATCGTAAGGGAAAGCGCCGTCGCCGCCGCGTTCAGCCATGAGCGAACCTCCGCCCAGGACAAGCGCCAGCAGGCAGAACAGGATGTGTTTCACAGGTAGCCTCCAGATAATCGTCTGTTGATACGCGTCTCATATAGTACGGCAATGTAACCAAGCGCTGCGCGAGGTCAAAGACGGCACAGTTGCATTCCTTGCGCCAATTACATATACATGCAGGAACGACCTTGTATGACCTTGTCCCACTCCCTCCGCATGATCATGACACTGACGCCGGACCAGAGACACACACTCGAATCCCTGCTCACGAATCCTGCCACGGACGATGAGCGCAAACGGAACGCTCGCCTCCTCCTGCTGTACGCGGACGGAAAGGAGACACGCGACATCGCAGCCGCCGTGGGTCTCTCCCCCAGCCGCACACGCTACTGGCGCAAGGTGTTTGAACGCTCGGACATGGCCATGTTCGAGGAAGGTTTCGTTCCGCCTCGCCGCGCGGGAAGCGCGACGCCAGCACGGTCAGATGCGCCGCTGCTGACAGCCGCGCAGACGACGGCATTGCAGGCGCTGCGGTCCGGGGATGTGAGCGAGGACATCGCCCGGCGCATCGATATCATTCTCGCGTACGGTGCGGGAAAGGAAACCGGGGAGATCGCAGCCGCCGTGGGACTCTCCCCCAGCCGCACACGCTACTGGCGCAAGGCCTTCGAACGTGACGGCATGGCTGTGTTTTCTCATGCCGCAGACGCAGGGCCATCCGACACAGCCGCACAGCCTTCGGAGCCTACCCGCACGACGGAGCAGGCGCAGGCGACGGAGCAGAAACAGGCGACGGAGCAGAAACAGGCGACGGAACAGGCGCAGGCGACGGAACAACGCAAGAAAAAGCCGCTGCCCGGTCTCCGTGCTGAAGACAGTATTGCGGAAGCAGGGCGCAAAGTGCTGCGTCTGCATTTCGAGGAGATGCTCCGCCAGGGCGAAAGCGACGCCCTCGGCGACGACCCTGAAGTCGTGCACAAGATGCGTGTTGCGACCCGGCGCATGCGCTCCGCTTTCCAGGTGTTCGACGGCGCATTCACGGAAAAAACGGTAAAGCGTTTTCGCAAACCGCTGAAGCGCACCGGCCGCGTTCTCGGACATGTGCGCGACCTCGACGTGCTGCTCATGCACATGCGCGAGTATGCCGGTGCGCTTCCCAGCGATGAAGCGCATGCGTTTCAGCCACTGATGCAGGCATGGGAAGAGGAACGGCAGACGCATCTTGCCGCACTGCGCTCGTATCTGCGATCCGATCCGTACGCGGTGTTCTGTGCCGAATTCCGCGACTTCGTCGAGAGTGCCGGGAAAGGTGCCGCGGCAGCGCAGGACGTCCTGCCGGGTGTCCCCAAACGCATGGGACAGATTGCGCCCGTTCTCGTCATGGAGCGCTTCACAGACATCCTCGCCTTCGACACCGATCTCGACACCGCGACGCTGGATCGCCTGCACGCTCTGCGCATACAGTGCAAGAAACTGCGCTATACCATGGAATTTCTGCAGGAACTGCTCGGCCCGCAGACAAAGAAGGTGATCCGTCACGTGACCGATCTCCAGGACTATCTCGGGCATCTGCAGGACGACCAGACCGCGGGACATATGATCACCGCGTTCGTCCAGGAGCTCGACGACAGGCAGGCCCACCTCCCGCTTGGCGCGCGACTCAACGCCGCCCCCCTGCTGACCTACCTTGCCGAACGGCAGGCGCGCAAGCACCGGCTGCTCACCGATTTCCCGGAAACATGGAACGTGTTTCTCGCCGAGGATTTCCGCCGTCGTCTGCTGGAATCTCTCCTGCAGCTTTGAGACGCATCACACGCGACACGATACACCGTCGTGATGAAGGGGCACGGGCTGCGCGCGCTAGAGCAGCATCCAGGCGATGAGGGCGCATCCGGTGACGAGAACGAGGCCGAAGCCGGGGAGAGTGAATTTCCGCAGCGTCGCCGCTCCGAGAGTGTAGGCGATCGACGCCTTGACGATGGTGTTGACGACAACCGCAATGAGAATGGCGGTCGCAGCCGTGGCCTCGCTGAGAGACTCTTTTGCGAGATTCGCCATCGAAAGCGTGATGGCATCCACATCGGTGAGTCCCGCCAGTCCCGCCGCGAGATACACACCGCCGCTCCCCAGGTACTCCTGTGCCGCTTTCGACACGAAAATGATCAGCGCGAACACGAGGCCGAACTTGATGGCCGACATCAGTTCGAATGGATTCTTCAGATCCACGTCCGTCGTGGTCTGCGTGCGCCGTCCGAACAGCAGGAGCAGACTGGCCGCGACACCGCTCGCGGTGAGGATCAGAATCATCGGCCACATGAAGGCAAGCAGCGAGCGGTTGACCACCGCGATCTCGATGAGAATGCGGGGGTACATGATGGTGCACGCGAGAACGATCGCAGAAGCGAAGGTCTTTCCCAGTTCCGGCGCCTCACGGCTTTTCTGGGAAAACGAGAGCGTCACCGCCGTGCTCGACACCAGCCCCCCCATCATGCCGGTGAGCGAGAGGCCCTTGCGCGAACCGAAGACTTTCACCAGCACATACCCGGAAAAACTGATGCCCGCGATGAGCACGACCATGTACCAGACCTGCCGGGGATTGAGCACATCCAGGGGACCGAGCGTCTGGTCCGGAAGAACGGGAAGAACGATGGCGGTGATAATCGCGAATTTCAGCGTGGCGTATATGTCCTCCTCGCTCACATGGGAGACGAGCCGCTGCAGGGGATTCTTGAGGGAAAGGAACAGGGTGAGGATCACGCTCGACGCGATTGCGATCGCATACAGCTCGAGGTGGATGAGGATTCCCAGCACAAAAACGATCATCGCCGCCACTTCACTGGTCGCACCGTGGGCACCCTTCCGTGCCTCGAGATAATAGCTTACGACAATGAGTGCGATGAACCCCGCCGTAATTCCCCCGGTCAGCCAGGGACCGAACACCGAGCCGACCAGCGCGGAGAGGAAACCGAGAAGGCCGATGAGCGGAAAGGTGCGTATGCCGGCGAAGAGGCGCTCGTGATCCTCCTGCGCCCTCTCCCGCTCGAGTCCGACGAGAGCGCCGACGAGCAGTGATATGGCCGCCTTTTCAAAGAGAACGGCGATGTCCGCATTCTGTACGGGGACTGCCTGAAGAAAAGCAAGGATGTAATGCATATGCGGTCTCTTTGCTGAGGAGGTAAGAAATATAGAGGACTGCAGGGTCAGATGAAACCTGGTCGCAGGAAGGTGATAAAACACTTGCATGCGCGAATAATTGATGGTACATTAATATCGACAAACAGGTCGATATTAAATGGCAATCATTTTCTCCAAAGCATGCGAATACGGGATACAGGCGACACTGTACATCGCCACCATACCCGAGCGACGCGTCGGCATCAAGGAAATCGCCGCGGAGCTGAATATCCCAGTCCACTTCCTGGCGAAGATCCTGCAGTCCCTCGGCGAAAAAGGGATACTCGCGGCCTACAAAGGCGTGCACGGCGGCTACACGCTGCAGCGCTCACCCGCGAGCGTGCACCTGATCGACATCGTGGAGGCCATCGACGGACTGGCGTTCTTCGAATCATGCGTGCTCGGCTTCCCGGGCTGCGGCACGGGCAAGCCCTGTCCGGTGCATGACCGCTGGGGACAGGTGCGCGATACCATTCGCGACATGCTCACGAAAGACAGCCTCGCGGACCTCATCCCCCTCTCCCGTGAAAAAATCGCCGTCATTCTCGAAGAGTACGGGGATATCCGCTGATCCTGTTTTTTTATCATGAATGTAGATAATCGAGTCGAGTATCTATAATGTATACAATGAAGCACATACGGCAATGGACGCCCCGCGGCGGGCAGCAGCTCCGTTTCTGGATACAGACGGGTTTCATAATTCTCTGTTTGTGGATCGGGGTGGAATTCACACTCTGGTATTTCTGGCATGAAGGGAGCGGGGCCGTTGCCGTGAGCCGGCCGCCGGGCGTTGAGGGCTTTCTCCCGATCTCGGCTCTCATGAGCCTCTGGTACCTGTTTCTCGGCGGCGGCATTCACCCGGTGCATCCCGCTGGACTGTTCATTCTCATCGCCTTCATTCTCATGTCGGTGCTGATGAAGAAATCGTTCTGCAGCTGGCTCTGTCCGGTGGGAACGCTGTCGGAGAATATCGGGGAATTCGGGAAGAAACTGTTCGGGCGAAATTTCGGTGTCTGGCGCTGGCTCGACTACCCTCTGCGCTCGATCAAGTACCTGCTCTTCGGCTTCCTCGTGTACGTGGTGTTCTTCCAGATGGATCTTCGCGCACTGGGAATGTTCCTGGACAGTCCCTACAACAAGGTGGCGGACGTCAAGATGTTTCTCTTCTTCAAGGACATCTCCCGCACGTCGCTGATCGTCATCGGCGTACTCGTGGCGCTCTCACTGGTGATACGCAACTTCTGGTGCCGCTACCTCTGCCCCTACGGCGCCCTGCTCGGCATCGCGGGATTGTTCAGTCCCCTGCGCATTACACGAAACGCGGATGCCTGCATCGACTGCGCGAAATGCGCGAAGGTCTGCCCGAACCGCATCGCCGTCGACCGTCTCAATGTCGTCATGTCGGACGAATGCACCTCGTGCATGGCCTGTGTCGACGCATGCCCCGTCAAGGAAACACTGCAGCTGAAAACCTCGCGACGCAGCACCCGCGCAGTGCGTCCCGCCTGGGTGGCCGCGGCCGTCGTCGGCATCTTCGTGCTCGTCACGGGGATCGCCATGCTCACGGGCAACTGGCACAGCGCGGTCGACGAAGGCGAATTCTCCCGCCGCATCAAGGATATAGACAACCCGATTTACAATCACAACCAGGGCAGCGCCCCGCAGGAGGAAAGCGCCGTGCAATGGCGCGAACCGGGCGGCGGCGGGCACACGACACGCTGAGCTGTCACCACCACCACTATAGAGGAGTCACGCATGAGAACCGTTCTCATCGCCCTTATTCTCACATTTGGCATCACCGCCGCCTCCGCGCAGACTGTGGAATTCTCCGGTCAGTTCCGCGAACGCAGCGAGCTGAATGAAAAATCATTCAACGAGGGGACACATCGCGACGTGTACCATATGCTCCGCGCACGCCTCAAAGCAGTCGGCACGGTCAATGACCAGGTCCGCGTCATCTTCGAGGTACAGGACGCCCGCGTTTTCGGCGAAGAAAGCAGCACGTTCAACAGCGGCGCGCCGCATTTCGACCTGCGACAGGGATTTGTCAATGTCACCGGCCTGGCGAACGGACTGGTCGATGTCACACTCGGTCGCCAGGCGTTGGTGTACGCGAACCAGCGCTTCATCGGCGCCATCGACTGGCACAACTACGGACAGACCTTCGATGCGGGCGTGCTGCGGCTGCAGCACGGCGACTTCCGCCTCGATGCCCTCGGCGCCGCCGTGCGTCGCAATCCCGCTTCCCCCGAATACACCCGCGACGTTTTCCTCACCGGCGCCTGGGCTGCCTGGTCCCCCGCCGGTACGCGGCAGAGCGTGCAGCTCTTTTTCCTCTACGACAACCCCGCCGACGGCAGCGCGCGGCAGAACCGCCAGACCGCCGGACTTTACGCCGGGGGCCATCTGGGCATGTTCGACTATGAGGTGGACGCCGCCCTGCAAATGGGCGATTTCATCCCGGACGGCGCAGCCGCACGTGACATCGCCGCGAGCATAATAGGCGTGCGCGCAGGATATCGTCTGCCCTTCGCCGGAGCGCGCCTCGGCGTGGGCTACGATCGGCTCTCCGGCACAGATCCCGAAGCCGATACCTACGGGGCCTTCCACACGCTGTATGCGACGAATCACAAGTACTACGGCTTCATGGACTATTTTCTCAACATCCCCGCCGCAACCGGCCAGCTGGGACTGCAGGACATCCTTGTCCAGCTGAGCGCACAGCCCTTCGCCGGGCTCTCCCTCGGCGCGGATCTGCACCTGTTCTCGACGGTGATCGATCCCGCGAAACTCTCCTCGGCTCCCGCGGAAGCGACGACCGCCATCGGCACGGAAATCGATATCACGGCGAAATGGTCCGTCGCGGAGGTCGTCGGCATGACCGCGGGCGTGTCCTTCTTCTCCGGCGACGAGAACCGCGTCGCGCTCACCGGAACGGACGACAGCGCGACCTGGCTGTACCTGATGACCACGGTCGACATCTGACAGCGTGATACCGGCGATTCCGGGGAGCATTACCCCCGAAGCTGCCTTCACCCGCCGGGACATGCATCCTGGCCTGTCACAACGGCCTCATTTTTCGCACACAAGACGGCACATCGTAT
>CAJXSA010000080.1 GCA_913060595.1 uncultured Ignavibacteria bacterium | reverse complement strand
TCACGGTACAGTGATGCTGAAATGGATGTCCGAAAGGGGATTCTCGGCGCGGTGTTCTCGAACTCAGAATGGCAGGGGGGCGGTCTGAACGCCCGTTACCGCAAACCCCTTGAATCGATTGCGTTTACGGCTCACAGAGTGCATACAAAAAACGGTGCTGAGCCATCGCCCAGCACCGATTGTCCTGTTTGGTACACGCGCGGGGACTCGAACCCCGGACCCGCTGATTAAGAGTCAGCTGCTCTGCCAACTGAGCTACGCGTGCACAACAAAAGTACGGCGCGCGCCGGAAATTTCAAAACGGGGAAGGGGTTTTTCGGGGGAGATTTTTAAAATCGGGGCTTTTTCGGTGAAAAACAAGCGCGCAGCTGTTTTTCGCTGCACGCTAACGGCGTTCAAAGCCCCGTATTTCTGAAGCCGTCCAGCACGCGCACGAGTCCATCCATAAATGAGCTGCTTCCACCTCCGCCGCCGCCCTGATCGCCCGTGCTGACAGACGGCAGCAGGGCCATGAAGACGGTAAGGTCCACCGCGCCGCCGATCCACGCCAGGGTGTTGCGCATGCTGTTCGGACGCTTGGTGAGCAGCAGTTGCTGCACATCCCGCAATGGGGTCGCCTGCACGCCGGTCGAGTCGCGCACCTCCAGCGTGTATACCGGCTCCAGGTGTCCGTCGACCATGTGCTGCAGGTAGTCCTGTGAGTAATCCACCGCACCGGAACTGAGCCGTTCCGTATCCCGGAAGCGCGTGCGCAGCACTTCCCGAGCGTTCGGATCACGATGCCAGATTTCCGTCGTCGTTGCGCCGAGGAAAACCGCGACAGAGCCGTGCTTCCCCTTCTCGATCAGGAAGATGCGATCGCCGGCCGCAATATTCCAGCCGGACCGGCTTTCCTCCTCCCTGTCCGGCACGGCCTCCAGCAGTTCCTCATCCCCGGGCAGGGCCAGCCGCACGAAGCTGCCCTCGACCGCCGTCTCGTCATGCCGTTCCACGCGGATTTCCACACCCTCCTCCATTCCGAACAGTGTATTCGTCATAACGGGCGCGTAGGTGGGTTCCTGGCCCTCGTCGAGTTCACCTCCCACCATATACCCCGCCACGCTGCAGCCGCTGCTCAGCAGCAGAAAGAAGGCGGCGATGGGAACAAGAAGCAGCTTGGTCGATTTCATGACGTCCTCCGTGATGATGTTCGCTCACAAGGTGCGAAATCACGCTGCCCGGCCTGTCACGCCCATGTCATAAAAAATGAGGAAAACGTCTCGCCATGTGCCACAGTCCTCGTAATCTCATCCATGCAATCAACCGCGCGTCAGCGCGCACATCACTCTCGAGCGCCCCATCACTTCCCGCTGACAGCCCCAAGCGCGGCACCAACGGACTGCAGCATTCTCCCGGCGCCGTCTCCGGACCATATTCCTCCGCTGCCAGACTGCCCCACCAGGGCGATATCCAGGGCCAGGCCGACGGCCGCACCAATCACTCGTCCTGTGGAGGAATGATCCGGGACGCGGAGACGCTCCCACGCATGCATCGGGATGCCGAGTACGCCGGTGGAATCCCTCACCAGCAGTTCGTATACGGCCGGCAGCGTACCGTTTTCGACGGCGGCGTCGAAGTTGCCGACGAGCCGCAGCGCACCAGATCGCAGCTGCCGCAGGTCGTCGAATGCGCACTTTCGCACGCGGGTGACTCCTGGTTCCGCATACCAGAGCTCGACTTCCGTGGCACCGAGGCAAATCCCAATGACGCGGCTGTCATTGCGCAGCGAGAGCCGCATGCGCTCACCGGGACGCAGACGGTCTGCGGATTCCGCCTCGCGGCCCGCATCCGCGACTGTGCGAAGCAGGCGCGTTTCTTCCGGCAGTCCCCGCTCCATGAACACGACCGTTCTCGGCGGAGCGTCCGCATCCTCGACAACGAGGCTGTCCCCTTCCGAAAGGTCGAAAAGCGCTTCCTGCGTAGCGGGTACATATCCGAAAATGAGATGGTCATCCGCCGCCGATCCGGCATAGTAGCCGAGCACCGTGCAGCCACTGCTGAGCATGAGAAAGAACGCGGAGATTGGTATGAGAAGCAGTATGGTCGATTTCATCAGATCCTCCTGTCAGGATAGAGCACTCGTTCGATCCAGCATCAGCGCGTACTACCGCCACCGTCATCATTGCCCCTAAAGAGCCGCCCGTACCCTCGCCTTCAGATCGTGAAGAATGACGGCCGTGCCGATCACGAGGAGATCGACTCCGATGCCGATTTCTGTCATCTTGTATCGTGCGTCTGTCGGATATTCCGGGGCGAAGACAGAGACGACATTGCGCATCGGGATACTGCGCTCGGTCCCTTTGTCCAGTACTGCGATATCAAAGACGCACTACAGTCTCCCCTCCATGAGATTCGTGAGGTAATGCTCTTGCATCGAGAATGATCCGGACCGGATGCCCTTGAGTGAATGGAAGGGAGATTTCCTGACCTGCCGTTCATCCGGCAGCCGGTACCAGATATGCGTGGTCGATGCGCCGAGAAAGATACCGTACACGGGCTTTTTCCCCACCTCCTCAATGAGCATGCGGTCTCCTGCGTTCATACACGCGGACGAGGTCGACTCCATCCCACCATCCTTCACCACTTCCACGAGCGCCTCTTCGTTCGGATGCCGCATTTCCAGGAAAGTCACCCGCCGTGTCTCCTGTCCCTCCTCCTGTACATCGATTTTTTGTCCGCGCTCAAGTATGAACACATCTTCACTGGGGATGGGAACGTAGCTGGGCTCACTTTCGTGATCCATAGCCGAACCGAGTGTGTATCCCACAACCGTGCACCCGCTGACAAGCAGCAGCACGAACGCCGCGATCGGCAATACCAGCAGAATTGTACTTTTCATGACATCCTCCGTGACTGTGTTCACCCCCATACTGCCAAATCACACCACCGGCCGTGTCACGCCCATGTCATAAAAAATGAGGAAAACGTCTCGCCAGAGCCATTTTCCTCACAAATCTCATCCGCGAAAATCCGGCGCGTCAGCGCGCAAGCGGCGCGAAGCGCCAGCTCACCTCTCCGCTGCGACAACGGACTCACGCAGGAACGCCTCCTCCTGCCAGAGCGCAAAATACCCGGATTCGCCAAGCAACCGGGCGAGCATGGTTGGCTGGGGAGGATGCGTTTCGTCCACCTTCATCCGGTAGTACCCGGCTGTTTCGACCATCCAGGTCACGGTGTTGTTCGTGGGCCGCTTGTCACGTGGCAATGCGAACTGCATGTCAATTCCTTCGCCGGTGTCGAGCGAGACATAGCGGCCGTCTTCCCGGTGCAGAAGGTCTGCGCTCACACTACCACCGCCAATGGATATAACTTCTGCAGGAGAGTAGCGGCTGACTGCGACGCGTCCCGGCAGGGCCGCATCCACACCGACGCTCCCTAGCATCCACATGCCGGACGGCGCTGCGAAACGCAGACGCAGTATACCGCCGGCGCGTGCTGGAACAGGGATGCGCAGGGACACGGCGCGGTAGGAGCCGAGACCGACTTCCCATACGTGTCCCACGGGACGCCATTCGCTGCCGTCACAGACAGACACCGCCATCATGCCTTCGCGCAGAAGCGCAGCGCGGAGTTGCGCGGCTTCAATCGGGTCGCTGTTCCATCGGTCGTGCATGGACTGCGTGCTGCTGCCAAACAGCGAGAAAAACGCAGCCTGCATCCGTGCCGCCCAGGGAGTATTCTGAACGTGCAGGATCAGTGTCACCGAGTCCCGGTGCAGCGGGATGCCAAATTCAGCCTCCACACTGCAGCGTCCGCTATCCCCGCCGGGCAACGCACGCCAGCAGCTGCCATCCTTGTGACACTGGAGGCGGGCGGTAACATCCACACCGCGGTCGTCAATGGCGAGGCGCGGGGGAAGGGGATGCACAGCGAGCATGCGCCCGTCCTCCGTCGGTACGACCATGCTACCCGCATCGTGTTCCACGCGCAGGAGTGTGACCTGATCGATGGAATCCGTTTCCAGCAGCTTGTTCCGCAGTCGCAGATGCAGGATGGTATCTGCGGGCCTGCAGTATTCCAGTCGCGCGAGGTCACGACGCTGCGCTGCGCGGAAAACCGCGCCGCTGAAGCATTCGGTTTCAAAACGCCATTGCTCGCCGGTCCAGCCATAGAGAAACGGACAGCCGCACATCAGCGTCCCCTTGTCATTCGCATTCTTTTTCGGTTTCGGGGGCGGATCATCCTGCGACATGGATAGTGCGATGATTGCAGCGAAGTCCACGGCCAGCCCGATTCCACCCAGAATCAGCCGGGTCCCTGTCGGATACTCCAAGCACCAGAGGCTGTCGATGTCGCGCATAGGGATGCGTACCGTTCCGCTCGCATCAACGACTTCCACGTCATACACGCCACTCAGAGCACCGGACAGAAACGCATAGGTTCCCTCTCTGCCGAATGCAACGGATCCCGAGCGGAGGCTCTTGATGTCCATGTACGCACATTGCAGCACCTCGTTCTCTCGCGGCATGCGATACCACAGCGATGCGCTGTCCGCACCGAGAAAAACCACCTCTCTATGGCCCCTCCCCGCCTCAGTGAGGTGGAGGCGATCACCGGGGAGTATTCTGTGGCGTGACTCCGCTTCCTTCTCGCGGTCACGGACAGAGCGAAGCAGCACTTTCGGATCCGGCGGCAGCAGCCCCAGGAACGCGACCTCTTCCTTCATTCCGTCGGCACGGGAAAATGCGAACCTGTCGCCTTTCTCCATGTCGTAAAGGACCTCCGTCCCATAAGACGTCAGTTGTTTCCCACGGTCCTTGTCGATGACCGTGCCTATACCGTACCCCGCCAGGCTGCATCCCGCGCAGCACATCAGAACACTCGCGGTCGCGGCCAGTACGATGCCGTTTCTGATCCTCTCCATGACAACCTCCTTGCTTGCGTGACACCCCAATATTCCCCCATCACACCATTCCCGTTGTCACAGCGATGTAAAAAAGAGGGACAGGCCGTGTCCCCGTTGTTTCAGCTGTTCCACTACAGTGAGACTACCCCTCTTCAGCCGCCGGAAGCGCCTGCGATGAACGCGACGGCGAGAATGGAGAGCAGACCGATCAGTTTTAGTGTGAACTGAACATTATGCACGGTCTCGATGGTGGATATGGCCTCCGCGGCCGCGGGAGAACTCTGCGACGCGACGATACTGTCGACTTTGTGCAGAGGAATGCGTATCGAATCTCCTTCCAGCGTCGCCCATATGTCATAGACCGGCGGGAGCTGTCCCGCATCGACCTTTCCGAGATAATCGTCCCGAAAGACCACTTTTCCCGACTGCACAGAGGCCAGGTCACGAAACGGCGCTTTCTGCAGCTGCTTTTCATCGGGGTAGCGGTACCAGATATCCGTGGTCGAGGCACCGAGCAGCACACCGGTCTCTTCCTTTCCGCCGCGCTGCCGCAGACGAACGCGATCTCCCGGATTGATGTACCGGTCCGAAGCCGTTTCCTTCCCCTGATCCGCGATGTGCCCGATGATGTCCTTCATGTCGGGCAGCGTCAGTTTGTGGAAGATGACATCCAGCACCACGCCTCTTCCCATGTGAACCTGCAGCCTGTCCCCATCCGATGCCCGCAGCGCCACAGCGTTGGGGACCGTCACGTTCTCCGCGACATCGCCCAAAGCAGATTCTCTACCCTCGAAGGGCGCGAGCACACTGCAGCCGCTGCTCAGCAGCAGCACGAACGCCGCGATGGGCAGTATCAATAGAATGGTGCTTTTCATGACATCCTCCATGGGTGTGTTCACACGCTGGGAATCCGGAAATCGTCCACTACTTCGATCCGGCAACGACCATGGCGACAAACAGAGCGGCTAGAGCTCCGGATGCAAGAAGAATGAGCGTGATGTCCACCGCCGCACCCACACCCGCCATGACGCCCGTGTTTACTGACTCAGTGGTTGGAATCTGCAGCCGGACGATACTGCGGACCGGTATGGATATGCTGTCCGCACCATCGGTGACCTTCACGTCGTAGACCATCGGAAGCTTGCCCTCAACCAGCTTTCTGAGATACATACCCGTGAACGCCACCTCTCCTGACCGCAGAGAAATCAGTCGACTGAAGGGCACTCTGCGCAGCGCGACATCATCGGAACGTCGGAACCACAAGCCCGTGGTGGTTGCTCCCAGCAGCACCCCGGTTTCCTCGTCCTCACCGGCCACATTTACACGGATACGGTCACCGGGATACACTCCCCAGTCCGACACACTTTCCGCTCCCGCGTCAACGACATCTGCAAGGATTCTCTCCTCCTTCGGCAGCACGAGTTCCTCGAACACCACCTGCCGCATATCCTCTCCCTCCGTCTGAACGCGTAAGGGATCACCCGACGACAGAGTCAGCAGATCCGATCGATGTGCCGGCGCATACACCGGGGCACTCCCCCTGTCAATCTCGCTTCCCACGGCATACCCGACTATAGTGCACCCGCTGCTCAGCAGCAGCACAAACGCCGCAATCGGCAGTATCAAAAGAATTGTGCTTTTCATGACATCCTCCGTGACTGTGTTCACCCCCATACTGCCAAATCGCGTCACGAACCGTGTCACCACCATGTCATAAAAAATGAGGAAAACGTCTCACGAGAGCCATTTTCCTCATTGTAGTAATCTGCGTAATCCAAAATACGGCGCGTCAGCGTCAAATACGGTGCGAAGCACCAAATACACGGCGCGAAGCGCCGTAAATACCGCGCGAAGCGCGATAGCGCCAAACACGGCGCGTCAGCGCCAAACACGGCGCGAAGCGCCAAACACGGCGCGTCAGCGCCAAATACGGCGCGAAGCGCCAAATACACGGCGCGAAGCGCCGTAAATACCGCGCGCAACGCGCGCGCTAGCGCTCCCTCCTATCAGGGCACCCGTCCTCATCCTGGAAACCGTTGCGCGTTTCAGGCATCCGGGGACACTTGTCCACCCCGTCCAGGAAGCCGTCACCGTCCGTGTCGGGATTTTTCGGGTTGGTGTTGGTGATGCGCAGTTCCTCGAAGTCCGTCAGCCCGTCGCCGTCCATGTCCGCGTTTTCCGGATCGGTGCCCTCGATGCTGCGCTCTTCGAAATCGGTCAGGCCGTCGTGATCGCTGTCCGCGGTGGAGGCGTCGGTGGTTTCGCGGTACACTTCGTCGTAGTCGCCGATACCGTCGCCGTCGGTGTCGGGCAGCAGCAGGTCGGTGCCGAAACGGTGGAACTCGTCGCCGTCACGCAGTCCGTCGCCGTCGGTGTCGACGCGGTTGGGATTGCTGCCGTTGATGACTTCCTGCCCGTCGAGCAGTCCGTCGCCGTCGGTGTCCGGGTGCAGGGCGTCGATGTGGTAGCGCTGAATTTCCTCGGCGTCGTCGAGTCCGTCGCCGTCGGTGTCCGTCGTGTCAGCGCGCGTGCCGTACTTGATGGCTTCCTCGAAATCCGTCAGTCCGTCGCCGTCAGTGTCCATGCGCCGGGGATCGGAATGCAGCTCGGTGTGCTCGTACCAGTCGGTCAGCTTGTCGCCGTCGGTGTCCTCGTCGTAGGGATTGAAGCCGAGGCGCTCTTCCTCGTCGTTGCTCAGCCCGTCGCCGTCGATGTCATTGTCGGGAAAGAGAAATATCTTTATGCCGGCGGTAACGGAGAAGTACAGATCGTCGGCGGTCTCGGCGGCGTTGGGATTGCGCCCGGTGTTCTGTTCGGCGTAATAGCGGTCGCGCACCTCACCGCTGGCGAAGGCGTCGAGGTCGCCGACCATGGTCAGGTTGGCGCGCACCTCGGTGTTGAAAGCGAAGCGGTCGCCGATCATCACGTCCACCCCGATTCCGCCCGGGAACA
This sequence comes from uncultured Ignavibacteria bacterium, assembly GCA_913060595.1. Taxonomy (GTDB): domain Bacteria; phylum Bacteroidota; class Ignavibacteria; order SZUA-365; family SZUA-365; genus BM516. The sequence continues at coordinate 4,257 of CAJXSA010000080.1, read as the reverse complement.
CCCAGGTCTGCTGCTCGGGAGTCTGCGGGTAGTAGCGCACTTCCTGCAGGCGGAAATCCTCCGGCGTGTACCACAGGTGTCCCACGCCCCCGAAGAAGTACGGGTTGACGTAGCGCGCCGGCAGCATGTCGAGAAAGAGCAGCGCGCTCACGGCGCTGAACTGCGTGGTGCGGAGGATTTCGTTCGCGGCGTTTTCACCGAACTGCAGCTGATAGGCCGTGCCGGTGTTGCGGCGGTAGCGACGGTTGTAGAGCAGCTTGCCCACTTCGGCGGAGACGCCGATGCGCAGGTAGCTGCCGATGGTGAAACTCGCCTGTCCCCAGTACATGGCGTCCACGTTCTGATCGGTGAACTCGCCGTTGTACTTGGCCAGTCCCCCGCCCGCCGTGAAGGTCAGGCGTCCCTCGGGGTAGCGGGGACGACCCTGGTACTCCGGCGCCTGTGACTGCGCGGCGATCTCGCCCGCCGCCAGCATCAGCAGCAGTATGACGTATATCCCCGGATTCTTTCGACTGATCATCGCGCGCCTCATTCCCCCATGTCCTGTTGAATGACGTTCTCGGGCACACGGTCGCCGAGGGTGATCACGAACACCTCCACGCGGCGGTTGAACGCCCGGCCGATGTCGGTGCTGTTGTCCATCAGCGGCACGCTTTCGCCGAAGCCCTTCGCACGCAGGCGCACGGGCGCCACGCCGTTCTTCACGAAGAAGTTCTTCACCGACAGCGCACGGCGCATCGAGAGGTTCTGATTGTACGCGTCCGTGCCTTCGGAATCGGTGTGTCCGCGGATCTCCACCACCATTTTCGGGTAGGCCGTGAAGATGCGCACCTTCTCGAGCAGGTCGGCCACGTATTCGCGGCGTATCACGTCGCGGTCGTACTCAAAATGAATGTCGGTGAGCGTGAAGACTTTTCCCTCCTCCAGCAGCTCTTCGCTGAACTCGGGCAGGGGATTGACCATGTCGGACGCGGCGAAGTCGTACGCGGGCGCCGTGCGCGCGCTGGTGTCCACGGTGGACACGGGCACGATGTGCTGCACGTTGCGATGCACGTAGCCGCCGTAGCGCGCGAGCAGTTTCTCGGGCTGCGGACCATGCACCGTACCGTAGTCGATGCGCCAGGGACCGTCGCCCACACCGGTGGACACGCCCTTGCCGAGCCCCCCGCCCGTTCCCGCGCCTGCGCGGTCGCCGGGCATGCCTTCACCCGTCACACGGTCGTAATCGGTCATCCCTTCTCCCTCACCGGTGGATACGCCCGTACCGCGGCCACCCCCGCCTTCACCTGCAGCACCGCTGCCGGCCGCGCCTTCGCTTCCGGCGACGCCATAGTCGGTTTTTCCTTCGCCCTCGCCGGTGGACACGCCCGTCCCGCGGCCGTCACGTCCGTCGCCCGAGGAGCCGTCCCCGCGATCACCGCCGCTGCCGGAAATGCCATAGTCTGCCTGTCCCTCTCCCTCGCCGGTGGACACGCCCGTCCCGCGGCCGTCACGTCCGTCACCCGAAGAGCCTTCGCCGAGATCGCCGCCGCTGCCCGTGCGTCCGTAATCGGTCGCACCGTCGCCCTCGCCGGTGGAGATGCCCTTGCCGCGGCCGTCACGTCCGTCACCCGAAGAGCCTGTGCCGAGATCGCCGCCGCTGCCCGCGCGTCCGTAGCTGGACCAGCCGTCGCCGAGGCCGGTGGAGATGCCCTTGCCGCGGCCGTCGCGGCCGGAACTGTTCGCCGCGTAGGGATCGTCCATGGCGCCGGCGCCGTCGGGACAGCCGTCTTCGTCCTTGATGCCGTTGTAGGTTTCCGGGACGAGGGGACACTGGTCGACGTTGTCCCATATCCCGTCACCGTCGGTGTCGCGGTCGAGGGGATTGGTGCGCGTCTCGACGATTTCACGGTCGTCGGTGATGCCGTCGCCGTCTGTGTCGCGCGCGATGGGATTGGTGCGGTGATAGGCGATTTCCTCGTAGTCGTTGAGGTCGTCGCCGTCAGAGTCGCCGCTGTCGACGCGCGTGAAATACGTGGAAACTTCGTTGTAGTCGAACACGCCGTCTTCGTCGGTGTCCGGCTTGAGGGGATTGCTGTGATGCACCCGCGCTTCGGCGAAATCCGTCAGTCCGTCGAAATCGGTGTCCACCTGCGTGGGATCGGTGTTGATGCGCAGTTCGTCGCGGTCGGAAAGTCCGTCGCCGTCGGTGTCGATGCGCAGGGGATTGGTGCCGGTGCGGTACACTTCCTCGAAGTCGCTGAGTCCGTCGCCGTCCGAATCGTCGCCGTACGGCAGCGTGCGGAACACGGTGACTTCCTCGTAATCGCTGAGCTGATCGTTGTCGGTGTCGCCGCGCATGGGATCGGCCTGGAAATGCTGCGTCTCCTCGAAATCCGACAGTCCGTCGTCATCGGAATCCGGCTCATACATGTCGCTGCCGAGCCCCTCCTCCGACCAGTTCGGCAGAAGGTCGCCGTCATAATCATCGTTGCGGAAGAGGAACACCTTCAGTCCCAGCGTCGCGGTGATGAGATTGTCGTTGATCTCGTCGGGACGGTACGTGCGCTGCCCGCCGTCCTTGATGTATTCGATGGTCAGGATGCGCTCGTCATAGGCGTCGAGGTCACCCTTGAAAATCATGTGATAGTTCATCTCCGCGCTCAGGGCGACCTGGTGGGAAACGAACACGTCGAGTCCCAGTCCGAACGGCACGGAAATCGTGCCCGGCATGTCGGCCTTCGGCCGCACCGCGACCACGTCCCCGCCGTGATCCAGCGCGTCGTACACGGTGATGCCCGCGCCGAGCTGGAAATACACGTCGAACACGGACATCTGCAGCGGCGCGTATTTCAGCATGAGGTAAAAGGACGTGTACTCGGTTTCACGCTCCGCGTCTTCCGGACCGAACTGGTAATCGTACAGCGCGGGATCGGCCACGGCGCGCTCACGCAGATAGGAGAAAATCCCGTAGTCCACCGCGATGCCGGCCGAAAGAAAGGTCCGCACCGAGTACATGGCGGAAAGCGAGATCTGGCGGGTGTCGTCCTGGGGCGTGAATTCCCCCAGGTAGCGGTTCATACCTCCTGCTGCGCGAAACGCGATCAGTCCCTGTGAATACCGCGAACGGTATTCCTCGTCGAGCATGCCGAAGTCCTGCGCCGTAAGCGGCAGGCCAAGGCATGAGAGCATGAATGTGATATATAATGTCCGGATAAGGATTCCTTTACGCAGGCGGCGCATGGAATGGCATCCTGTACGTTGTTTTGTTGTATTCGACGAAATCTAATGTAATCAATCTATGCGCAGTTTCCCAAGCGATTCAGCTGTCAGGCGGGAGGCCTCAGCGATGGGAAAACGCGTAGGAAAGGACCGCGTGGGCGATGGCGATGTTGAGCGATTCCGCTCCGCCGCCCGGGATGCTGATGCGCTGCGGCACGCGTGCGAGCAGTTCCGGGGAGAGGCCGTGCGCCTCGCCGCCGAGCAGCAGCACCGTGCTGCCGGCGCCGGTGAAATCGGCGGGGGCCGTCCCTCCTTCCATCGCCGTCGCGGCGAGCGTGCGGCCGGCGGACGCGGCGGCGCGCTCCAGCCAGTTGAAGTCCTCGTACACCCCGATGCGCAGGCGCAGCAGCGAGCCCATGCTGCCGCGCAGGGCCTTGGAATTGAACACGTCCACGCTGTCTTCGCTCAGCAGCAGCGCCCCGCCGCCGAACCATTCGGTGCTGCGGGCGATGGTGCCGAGATTCCCGGGATCGCTGATGCCGTGCAGGGCGAACAACGGACGTCCCGCGGGCGCGGCGGCGATGGCAGCCGCGGCGTCGGTCGGCGGCTGCGCGACGACGGCGAACACCCCCTGCGGATGCGGGGTGTCGGAGAGTTTCGCGGTCATGCGCGCGCTTGCGCGCAGGACGGGAATCGCGCGGTCACGCGCAGCGGAGACGATATGCGCGTAGCGGTCTTCCTTTTCTCCTTCCACGATGCAGCAGCGCACGGGCAGCGCGCTCAGCAGGGCGTCCTCGACCAGCCGCTCGCCTTCGAGCAGCAGCTGCCCGGCCTCGGAGCGGTGCTTTTTCACATGCAGGCGGGCGAAATCCTTCGCCTGCTGCTGCGTGAGCGCTTCTGTGATCGGATCAGTTATTTTTGCCTCCCTCGTCGATCCAGGTGCGGATGCCCGTGAGCTGATTCTCGTTGATGATGATGGGCACCTCGAGGGGATGCGGGAGGCGTCCGTCGATTTTCTGCATGAGCAGCGAGCTCGAGGCGTCGCCCGGCACGACG
>CAJXSA010000079.1 GCA_913060595.1 uncultured Ignavibacteria bacterium | reverse complement strand
CGGGTCGCGGAGGGACACCCGCTGCCATTTACGCAGGATGATATCCGCTTTCGCGGACATGCGATAGAATGCCGGCTCTGTGCCGAAGACGTGCGCAGCGATTTTCTCCCTGACACCGGCGTCATCACGGGGTACCGTCCCTCGCAGGGCTTCGGTGTTCGCGACGATTCAGGAATTGTCATCGGAAGTGAAATCTCGATCCACTACGATCCGATGTTCGCGAAACTCGTCGTCTGGGGCATGGACAGGGAGGACGCCATCAGCAAAATGCGTCGCGCACTCGACGAGTATGTCATCGAAGGCGTCGAAACCACCATACCGTTCTGCCGTTTCGTCATGGACCATCCGAACTTCATACATGGGGATTTCCAGATCGATTTTGTGCAGCGTCACTATCGGCCGGATCTTCTCCCGTCAATGCCCGCACAGGAAGAAATCGCTGCCGTCATCGCCGCCGTGGAGGCTTCTGAGCGTATCCCTGCCCCCGCGACTCCGTCGCAGAATGCGGGATGGAACTGTTCGCGATGGGCGCTGCAGCACAGAAACGGGGGACAGCGATGAGCAGAACATGGACAGCTCGTATCGGTGAGAGGGAATACAACATTGAACGCGGAGATGACGGACGATATCTCGTCAACGGGCAGCCAGTAGACATCGAGCGGTATCCCGTCGCTGACGGCACGCTTCTTCGCTTCAACAACCGCAGTTTCGAAACTGCCGCACGCGCCGCGGACAGCGAATCCGGGCGCTACCACGTCACGGTCAATGGTCGCAGCACGACCGTTCACATAGAGGATGAACGTGCCGCACTCATGCGCGCGTACCAGTCCGACAAGGCCACGCAGCTTCACAGCGCTCTCGTCCGTTCACCGATGCCGGGCAAAATCACCCGGATCATGGTGTCACAGGGCGAACTGATCGAAGCAGGGCAGGGAGTCGTCATACTCGAGGCGATGAAAATGGAAAACGAGATCAAAGCACCTTCCGCCGGTATCGTCAAGGCGATCCGAATCCAGGAGGCGGACGCAGTCGAAAAGAACGCGATTCTTATAGAAATCTCCTGATTCGTTCATTTATTCGGAGGATACCGTGAACAGAACGCTCCTGTTTTCGGCGTTGCTGTGTTTCAGCATCGCCCTTTCCTCGCAAGCCTCAGCCGGCGGTTTCCAGCTCAACGAGCACGGCGCGCGTGCCATGGCGCAGGCTGGCGCCTTCGCCGCCCGCGCGAACGACGGCTCGGCGATTTTCTTCAATCCCGCCGGACTCTCCTACCTTCGCGGCACGCAGCTGATGCTCGGTGCCACGCTCATCACTCCTTCCTACACGTATTACGGTCCCAGCAATCTCAACAGCAATGAGGCCTGGGAGATGAACAATAAAATGTTCTACCCTCCGAACGCGTACCTCACCCACACATGGACGGACGGCGTCCTGAAGGGGCTCGCCGCCGGCATCGGTCTGACGACGCCGTACGGACTCGGCACGGAATGGGACGATGACTGGATCGGCCGCGCCGTAACGCGCGAAATCGAGCTGCAGACCTTTTACGTCATGCCCACGGTCAGTTATGCCGTGAACGAATGGGTCGCGATCGGCATCGGAGCCAACATCGTGATCTCGAACGTCATGCTGCGCAGGGCGGTGACGAATTTCGATCCGACGATGGATCTTGAACTCGAGGGGGACGGGGACCTCGCCTACAGCTTCAATGCTGGCATCATGCTTCGTCCCACGGAAGACATCGCCCTCGGATTCACCTACCGTGCGGAGACGCAATTGGATTTCGAAGGCACCGCGAACTTCAATCCGCCTTCTTCTCTTGAATCATTTTTTCCCGGCGGTGACGTCACCACGGGGATCGCCCTGCCGGCGACATGGTTCGCTGCGATCGCGTATTCCCCGATGGAAAATCTCGACATCGAGTTCGATTACCAGTTCATCGGCTGGTCCTCCTATGACAAGCTGGCCATTGATTTCGCCGAGGACGGAGAGAACACGCCGGGCCTTCTGCAGAACGACGTTTCCTCACCGAAGGACTACGAGGACACCTTCATCGCACGGCTCGGGGCGGAATACCGTCTGCCGGTGCTGGGACTGGCCCTGCGCGGCGGATATTTCTTCGACAACAACCCCGTCCCGGATAAAAGCCTCGAGCCGTTGCTTCCGGACTCGGACCGTCACGGTCTGAACATCGGCGTCGGCATCGACATTCTTCCTGACATAACTCTCGATCTGGCCTACCTGCACCTGTTCTTGATGGACAGGACGACGGACCAGACCACGAACCCGGAAGGTGTGCATCTCGACGGCATGTACTCCGGAAGCGTGAACCTGATGGCACTCAATATCACCTACGCGTTTTAGAGGAGGACAACATGAAAACCACACGCTTTCTGTCCGCACTTCTTGTCGCCGTCGTGATACTGAGCGCCTGCTCGGAAGATCCGCCCATTGCGGATCCGTCGCTTGGCAACGTCAATCCCACGGTCTACGTCGCCATCGGTGACAATTATACAGCCGGATACACAAACGGTGCGCTTTATGAAACCGCGCAGCAGTACAGCTACCCGAATCTCATCGCAATGGCCGTCGGGTCACCGGATTTCGTGCAGCCTCTCATCCCGGATCCCGGTACCGGAAATCTGATGACGTGGCAGGGATTCAGCGCTTCGGGCAGCCCGATCATCACCTATGGCGGGAATGTGCTTTCCGCACCGTCGAACGTCAATCATCCCGCACCATTTCACAATCTCGGACTGCCCGCCGCCGTGCTATACGATGCGCTCGATGAGACCGACATCGCTGAGCGTGCGACGCAGCGCGGAAATCCGTTCTATACGCTGATCATGCGCAACCAGGCGAGTTTCGGTACCAACCTGCTCAACCAGGCGGTCAAGCTCGATCCGACCCTGCTGAGTTTCTGGCTCGGGAACAATGACGTCATGGCGTACGCCAGCAGCGGAGGCACCCGGGGCACGAACACCGGACTCGGCGGTTTTCCACCGGGGACGCGTCCGACGGAACGCGCTTCGTTCAGCGCGATGATCAAGAACTGCTTCAGTTCCATTCAGACCGTTCTGCCGGACACGCGCGTGCTCGTGGGCAACATTCCCGACCCCGTCATCATGCCGCTGTTCACAACCGTCCCGCGCAAGATTCAAAATCCCGCGGACCCGACGCAGCTGCTCGACGTGTACTACCGCACGAGCAGTAACACTGTTGGAACGGTCGGTCCCGAGGATTACATCCTCCTGACCGCACAGGCCGAGCTGGGACAGGGTGTGGGACTTCACCCGCAGAACCCGCTTCCCTCGCAGTATGTGCTTGATGCGACTGAAGTCGAAATCATTCGCGCAGCCGTGCGGGACTTCAACAGCGTCCTTGCCGCGGAAGCGGAGGCGTATGGCTTCGCTCTGGTGGACTGCAACCGGCTCTTCAACGATATTCATTCCAATGGGTACAGCCTCGCGGGTGAGACATACACCTCGTCATATCTCGCCGGCGGCTTCTTCGGCCTGGACGGTGTCAATCTCACGGAGCGTGCCAGCGCGATCGTGGCCAATGAATTCATTGCCGCGATGAACGGATCCTTCGGCGCCAACATCCGGCAGGTACCGCTGCACACCATCCCTGGCGTCAAAGCCCCCGCGGGCATGGGCAAGACAGGCAAGTGATCCCCGGAAAGGCAACACAGACGATCCGGCATGGCCGGACTGTCTGCATCCGCTGATCCCTGCAGCATTCAAGCGTGAAAAACCCGCATCTGTGTCATAGCAGGTGCGGGTTTTTCCGCAAGGGATTGTCCCCGTCTGTTCGTATTTTTCGTGTTGGACCGCCTCGCGTGTCCTTCGCCGCAGTATCAAACACTTTCTCCCCGGAGTCCTTCCATGCAGAACGAACCTGTGGTCACTATCGATATCGCCAGGGAACTCGGTCTCACCGACGAAGAATACCAGATGGTGCTCGATTATCTCGGTCGCATGCCAACGTACACCGAGCTTGGCATGTACAGTGTCATGTGGAGCGAACACTGTTCGTATAAAAACTCCATCGCACAGATCAAGACGCTGCCGCGCAGCGGCGGACGACTGCTTGTGGGTGCAGGGGAGGAGAACGCAGGCCTCGTGGATATCGGGGACGGTCTCGCCGTCGCATTCAAAATCGAGTCTCACAATCATCCCTCGGCCATCGAACCGTTCCAGGGAGCGGCCACCGGCGTCGGCGGCATCCTTCGTGATATCTTCACCATGGGCGCGCGGCCCATCGCAGCCTGTGATTCACTGCGCTTCGGCGACCCGGAGAATCCGCGCGTGCAATACCTCGTTAAGGGCGTTGTGAGCGGCATCGGCCACTACGGCAACTGCTTCGGCGTTCCCACGGTCGCCGGTGAGATTTACTTCGACCGTTCCTACCAGGGGAATCCTCTGGTCAATGCCATGGCCGTCGGCATCGTCCGCCATGATCAGACAGCATCCGCCACGGCGGAAGGCGACGGGAATCCGGTCATGATCGTCGGTTCCAGCACGGGGCGGGACGGCATTCACGGCGCGACGTTCGCCTCGGTCGATCTGAGCGAAGAGAGCGAGTCGAAACGACCGAGCGTGCAGGTCGGAGACCCTTTCACGGAGAAACTGCTTCTGGAAGCCACACTCGAGATCATTCGTGAGGACCTCATCGTCGGCATACAGGATATGGGAGCGGCCGGCATTACCTGTTCATCCTGCGAGATGTCCGCCAAGGGCAAGAGCGGAATGAACATCGATCTCGATCTCGTCCCGACGCGTGAGGAAGGAATGTCGGCGTACGAGATTCTCCTTTCCGAATCCCAGGAGCGCATGCTCGTCGTAGCGAAAAAGGGCAACGAGGAACGCGTCCGTGAAATCTTCTCGAAGTGGGATCTCCACGCGGTGACCATCGGACATGTCACGGGCGACGGCCTGGTTACCATGGCGCGCGACGGGGAAGTGAAGGCCGTGGTGCCCGCGGACAGCCTCGTGCTCGGTGGAGGCGCCCCTGTGTACCACAGGGAGACCAGGCGTCCCGATTATCTCGATGTGACGCAGTCGTTCCGCATGGAATCCGTTCCCGTGCCTGCTGATCTTTCCGGCGTCCTCACCACACTGCTCGCTGCGCCGAACATTGCGAGCAAGCGCTGGGTCTATGAGCAATACGATACCTCCGTGCGAACGAACACCGCCGCAGGACCGGGCGGTGATGCGGCCGTGATTCGGGTGAAGGACACGCGCAAAGCGCTCAGCGTGAAAACCGACTGCAACGGTCGCTATGTGTACCTCAATCCTCGTCGCGGCGGTGCCATCGCTGTCGCCGAGGCTGCGCGCAATGTCGTCTGCACCGGTGCGCAGCCTCTTGCGATAACGAACTGCCTGAATTTCGGCAACCCGTACAAGCCTGAAGTGTACTACCAGTTCTCCGAGGCAATCGCAGGAATGGGGGAGGCGTGCCGACTGTTCGACACGCCGGTGACCGGCGGGAACGTGAGCTTTTACAATGAGAATCCGTCTGGCGCAGTATATCCCACTCCCGTGATCGGCATGCTGGGACTGGTCGAAGACCTTGATCACATCACGGGCGCCGCCTTTATGGCCGAGAACGACGACATCATTCTCCTCGGCAGCAATCGTAATGAAATCAATGGCAGCGAGTATCTCGCGACGCAGCACGGCATTGTCGGGGGAGACGCTCCGTACCTGCGTCTCGAGGAAGAGAAAGCCCTGCACGACGCGTTGCTGCAAGCGATCCGCGCCGGGCAGGTGCGCAGCGCACATGACGTTTCAGACGGCGGTATCGCCGTGACACTCGCGGAAAGCTGCTTCCTCGGCCGCACGCCTGTCGGTGCGACCGTATCGATCGATACCAAGGGTTTCCGCAAAGATGCCCTGTATTTCGGTGAGGCGCAGTCACGCGTGGTTATAAGCTGCAATCCCGAGCACAGCGATGCGATTCTCGAATCCGCGGGCAAGGCGGGCATCGCTGCCACCGTCATCGGAAGAACGGGCGGGGATCGTCTCCGCATCAACGAGGATATCGACTGCAGCATTGCAGACCTGGTGAACGCACACGAATCAACACTCGAACGCATGCTCGAAGAATCGTGAAATCGTCGTATGTCCAGCGGGTATGGAAGGGATCAATGCGAATGATGAAAGACTTCATCACGCTTCGCTGGGTGCGTGATGCCTGGATGTATACGATTCGCATCATCGAGCGGATGGAGGACAATCACATTTTCCTCTCTGCGGCGGGAATAAGCTTCAACGCGCTGCTCTGCTTCATTCCGCTTATCCTGCTCGTCTTCTACGTCCTCGGATTCTATCTCGATACCGACGTCGCCATCGCCACCGTGGATACCTGGCTGCAGAAGCTCGAGCTCTTCCCATATCAGCGGGAGCAGATCCGCAACATGGTCATCGAATTGATACAGGAGTTCGTCAGCGGATCGCAGCTGGCGGGCGTTCTGGGAGGCGTGGGCCTGATCTGGACAGCGAGCGCCCTGTTCGCGGCGCTCCGGACCGTGCTGAACAGGATTTTCAGCATACAGGATACCAAAAACATCCTCGTCTCCAAGCTCAAGGATTTCGCGATGCTCTCCATCGTCGGCGTTGCGCTGATCCTTGTGACGGTTTTTCTCTACGCGGTGTCGCTGATCAAGGGCATCGGACACGATGTCTTCGGCCTGGAACTCGAGTCCTGGATATTCAACGACGTGCTCAACGTGCTTTCTCCCTTCATACTCAGCTTCCTGCTGTTCTGCCTGGTGTTTTACCTGGTCCCCGACCGTCGGCTTCCCCTTCGCATGATCGTCACCAGCAGCGGCATCGCCGCGCTGCTATGGGGCGTCGCGAAGTTCGTGTTCGCGTACTACCTCGAGAATCTCTGGAAATTCGGGTCCATCTACGGTCCCTACGCGATCATCGTCGCAACGGCCATCTGGGTATACTATTCCAGCATGACCGTTCTCGTCGCGGCCGAAGTGGGGGAGATGAGCGCGGAACGAAGAGAGCTGAAGCGCCTCTTCTCGCAGCGGGGACTCAAGCGGGTGGTCGAACAGAGCCAGACCACTGAAATCGATTTCCCCAGGGCGCATCCCGAGGACCCGCTGGTCAGGGACGACGACTGATCGAACTGAATTCCTGCACGTCAAGGATGAGGGCGCTGCCGCCGCCCCCGATGGTACCCCGCGCATATACATACTGCTGCTCCACCTCTTCGATCCACGCTGCACGCGCTGCTGCGGGCAGACGCACCACGACGCTCTGTTCGTCCTTGTGCGGGATTCGAATGACGTCAACCGCGTCCTCTTCGTCAATCCAGTCGACAGCCCCGAAGATCACGACCTCCTGGCCGATCGCCAGTGCCAGTCGTTCCATTTCGCCGTCTCTGCCCATGAAATAGTAATTCTCATCGTCGCCATGGTTTTCCAGGTAATGGGAGATGTCCTCGCCGCGACCATCCCACCAGTCCATGCGTTCGTCGTAATCCGGATAGTGCTGCAGCGCGGGATTCCAGATGCCCCGCTGCGCCTCTCGCGCTTCCTGTTGCGCCGCGATGAATTCTTCATGGAAACGTGCGCTGAAACCGTACTTTCCATAATAGGGAGAATGTCCCTGCCGCACGCATTCGAGATTGTAGAGCACCCAGTCGCCGTTCTTTTTCGCGTACACGAGTGCGAGCCAGCGACCGAAGTAGCCGTACACGTTATCCTCCGAGTCTCGCTCGAGACGAATGCTGTCGACATCCGCGAACCATTGCTTCGCCCACTCCGCCGTGTCCCATCCCATGGGAGAGCCCATTTTCACCGGGAAGCTGCGTTCGCCGCGACGTTCGTAGTACGGGGCAGGCCACGTTTCACGGAGACGTGCGAGTTCCTGCAGCGCGTTGTCCCCACGCGGAACTTCTTCTGTGTCGATGAAAAGAAAACGCACACCGCGATTCATGCCTTCGATACGGAAGGTGTCCCCATCCACGACGCGGAATTCACCGTAGACACCGATAACGTGATCAGTGACATCAGCAGGCTGGTCTTTCGTCGCCTCGCAGGATGTCAGGGGGAGGAGCATGCACAGAAGCAGCATCGCAGAAGCGGTGCTGCCGGCACGACGTGGGAACACGGGGATCGAACCTGTCATCATTTGGCCATTTTCTCCATAAACGGTTTCATGAGATCAATCGGAATGGGGAAGAGGGTCGTAGAGTTGTTTTCCGCTGCAACGATGGTGAGTGTCTGCAGGTAGCGCAGCTGCAGCGCCGCGGGATCCTTGCTGAGGATTGTGGCGGCGTCCGCCAGCTTCTGCGAGGCCTGGAATTCACCTTCGGCCGCGATCACTTTCGCGCGCCGCTCACGTTCCGCTTCCGCCTGCTTGGCCATCGCGCGCTGCATTTCCTGCGGGAGGTCGATGTGCTTGACCTCGACGAGGCTGACCTTGATGCCCCACGGCTCGGTCTGCATGTCGATGATTTCCTGCAGCTGCTTGTTGATCTTGTCGCGTTCTGCGAGCAGTTCGTCCAGTTCCGACTGTCCGAGGATGCTGCGCAGTGTCGTCTGGGAGAGCTGACTTGTGGCGAAGAGGAAATTCTCTACTTCAACGATGGCCTTTGACGAATCGAGCACGCGGAAATACACCACGGCGCTGACTTTCACCGAGACATTGTCTCGTGTGATCACGTCCTGCGCGGGAACGTCGAGCACGATGGTGCGGAGGCTGACCTTCACCATGCGGTCGACCAGCGGAATCAGCAGGATCAGACCGGGTCCTTTCGATCCGACCAGGCGACCGAGACGAAAAATGACGCCGCGTTCGTATTCGCGAAGAATGCGAATGGCGCTCGCGAGAATGAGAATGAGAAAGAGGATGATAATGCCGAGAATACTGCCTGCGGGATCCATAACAGCTCCTGCCTTTGGATTGAATGTATGAGAGTTTCTACGTTGAGACCCGGTCTTCCCGCACGATGAGCGTGAGGCTGTCGACATCGACGACGCGCACGGTCGCACCGGCGGCGATGCTGCCACTTTCGCTGCGCGCCTTCCAGATTTCGCCGTGCACTGTGACGCTGCCCAGCGGGTCGACCGCGTCACGCGCGGTCCCGCGTTCGCCGATCATCCCTTCGACACCTGTTGTGGCCCGCTTTCGCATGATGGCAATTCCTTTTCCGACAACGAAGAGGAAGAACGCGGCGCTGCACACGGTGACGGTAATGATGACAGAAAGGGATACGTCCATGAATTCCACTCCTGGTGGCGATTCGATCAGCATGAGCGAACCGAAGAACAGAGCAACGACGCCTCCCACGGAGAGCAGTCCGTGACTGACGACCTTGATTTCGAGTATGAACAATATCACACCGAACAGGATAAGCGCAAGTCCCGCGTAATTCACCGGCAGCGTATTCATCGAGTAGAACGCGAGGATGAGGCAGATTCCGCCGACCACTCCGGGAAATATGGCACCCGGATTGTAGAGTTCGAAAAACAGGCCGTATATCCCGAGCATGAGGAGAATGTATGCGATGTTGGGATCGGAAAGGATGTCGAGTATTTCCTGCTGGAAATTCATCGCGCGCACGTCGATGACCGCGTCCGCCGTTTCAAGCGTTACCGTCCCTGATGTGGTTTCCACGCTTCTGCCGTCGATGGCACGCAGGAGCGCGCGGTCGTCCTCGGCAACAAGATCGATAACGGAATCGCGCAGCGCTTCCGTCTCCGTGATCGAAGAGGAACCGCGGACCGCCTGTTCCGCCCATGAGACATTTCTTCCGCGCTTCTCTGCGATCGTCCGCGCAAAGGCGGCTGCGTCATTGGTGGCCTTGGTGAGCGGAATATTCGTGGAATCCGCGATGTTCTGTCCTTCCCCCATGGTGATCGGATGCGCGGCACCGATGTTCGTGCCGGGAGCCATGGCAGCGATATGTCCGGCCATCGTGATGAAGGCGCCGGCGGACGCCGCCTGTCCACCTCCGGGGGCCACGTACACGATCACCGGCAGGGGAGAAGCGAGAAAATCCGCCACGATTTCACGGGTGGACTGCAGCAGTCCTCCCGGCGTATTGAGCCGCAGCATGACCGCGTGATACCCTTCTGCGTCCGCGTCACGAATCGCGTCGTGCACGTATTTCGCTGACGCCGGGTTGATGCTGCCATGGATCTCGATCCGCAGGACGCGCGTCTGTGCGGAAAGCAGCGGAGTGCAGAGCAGGAGCAGCAATAGAAGTGTTGCAGGACGCATCGGTGTCCCTCGTGTAATGTGCATGTGTACCGTGATACTACTGATACCCGATTTGATACGCAAGTAGCAGTTACAAACATATCCTTCGATGCAACCGTCACGCTTGTTTTGAAAAGGAATACTGCGCATTATGGATGTGTTACATCCTATTTCAAGGATACCCTTTTCACCTCTTTCATTATGGAGAGAAAACTGTATTTTTAAGATTCAGAAGAATGTGTATTCCGATACACTGTCCGATGAGTCTGTCACACGGCATCCAGCAGGATCGGTAACAAAGGAAATCGCGATTGCACGATACGGTTCGAAATACCGGCGCGCACGCGGAAGGTGACGGCATAGACCCGCAGCTTCTCGCCGCATTGCGTGAAGGACGCCTGACACTTGAAGAGGTGCTTGCGCGCGAGCGCGTGCGGCTGGAGAAGGAATTCGGCCTCACACCACGAAACGGGCACTGGACGCGTCCAGCGGAGCGCCCGTTCACCCGTGCCGAGCGTGCGCACACGACCGTGCTCTTTGGTGGACTCACCTGGAAGCACGAGCGTCTGATACATGCGAATTTGCAGCGCATGGGGTATCGCGCGGCGCACCTTCCGGCACCGGATGTTCGTGCATTCGAGACAGGGAAGGAATTCAGCAACAACGGACTGTGCAATCCGACCTATTTCACGGTCGGGAATCTCATCCGATACCTGCAGGATCTCGAGGCGGAAGGACAGTCGCGACAGGAGATCATCGACCGGTACGTATACTTCACCGCGGGTGCCTGCGGACCCTGCCGGTTCGGCATGTATGAGGCAGAATACCGGTTGGCCCTGCGCAATGCCGGCTTTGACGGATTCCGCGTCCTCATCCTGCAGCAGGCGGGGGGGCTGGATCAGTCCACGGCGGATGCGGGACTTGAGATGAACCTGGATTTCACGCTCGGCATCATCAACGCGTTCATTATCGCGGATCTGCTCAACGACATGGCGTATAAGCTGCGGCCCTACGAAATGGAAGACGGCAGCACCGACCGCGCACTGCACGCGGCGATGGATCATGTCGCCACTTCGATCGAAGCCCTCCCTGTGTACGAGCTTCCGGAGACGCTGCTGCGCATTCCCTGGCTCCGTCGGCACAGGAAAACCTTTGAAAACCTGGTCAAATTTCATCGGCAGATTTTCGGACGGAAAATTCCCGCCCTCATGGATGATTGCAGGAAGATATTTTCTGCCGTCCGGGCCGACCGCACGCGCGTCCGTCCCATGGTGAAGATCACAGGGGAATTCTGGGCACAGACCACGGAAGGGGATGGAAATTTCCGCATGTTCGACTTCCTCGAGCAGGAAGGGGCAGAAGTCATGATTGAGCCGGTCGCTCCGTGGCTGATGTACCTGCTGCACCAGGAAAAACAGGCGCATCGCGACCGGCGTCTGCTCGACATTCCGTCTGAGCTGCGCGGCTGGTCACGTCTGACCGCGACACTTCGTTCCGGAAAGAACTATCTGCGCAAGTGGCTGCTGCTTACTGTTTCCGAGAAACTGTACGCGCGGGAGTATCGCAAGCTCCGCCGACGCTTCAATCGCGTCCCGCAGGACATGCAGGATCAGTACCAGCTGCAGCGCATCGCACATCCGTACTATCATTCCCGCATCGAAGGGGGAGAAGGGCACCTGGAAGTGGCAAAGAACATTTATTATGCGCGCGAGAAGCTCAGCCACATGGTGCTCTCGCTCAAACCATTCGGCTGTCTGCCCAGCACACAGTCAGACGGCGTACAGACGGCTGTTGTCGCACATTTCCAGGACATCATTTATCTCCCTGTAGAAACGTCAGGGGAAGGGGAGATCAACGCGCAGAGCCGCGTGCAGATGACGCTCAACGACGCACGGGAGCGTGCGCGGGAGGAATATCGCCAGACACTCGAATCCTGCGGACTCAGTGAGAGCGAACTGCATACGGCGCTCAGTGAGG
>CAJXSA010000078.1 GCA_913060595.1 uncultured Ignavibacteria bacterium | reverse complement strand
GAACGTGGATTCCACCACGGCACGATTCACCATCGTTGACACCACGCCCCCGGATATCACAACGGCGGCACAGGACACCACGGTCGAATGCGACGGCAACGGCAATACGACGGACCTGAACAGCTGGCTCGCCAACAACGGCGGCGCAGTTGCCAGTGACATCTGCTCGAACTTCGCATGGACCAACAACTACAACGCAAACAACTTCGTGGATCTCTGCGGCAACACCGGCTACGTGGACGTGACCTTCTACGCCACGGACGTCTGCGGCAACGTCGATTCCACGACGGCGCGCTTCACCATTGAAGACACCACGCCTCCTGATATCACGACGGCCGCTTCCGACAAGACGGTCGAGTGCGACGGCGCGGGGAATATCGCGGAACTGAACGCATGGCTCACCACCAACGGCGGCGCCGTGGCCAGTGACATCTGTTCCAACGTGACGTGGTCGAACAACTTTACCGCGCTCAGCGATGACTGCGGTGCAACCGGAAGCGCGACGGTGACCTTCTACGCCACCGACGACTGCAACAACGTGGACTCGACCACGGCAACGTTCACCATCGAGGACACGACGCCACCGGACATCACGGCGGGCACCATCAACGGCTGCTACGACACCGAAGCAGAAGCAGAGGCCGCGGCAATCGCCGCCACGACCTCCAGCGACATCTGCGGCGGTGTGACGCTTACGGCGAGCACCGTGGGTGACTGCAACGCGGTCATTACTGTGTTCGCAACCGACGATTGCGGCAATGCCGATTCCGTGGCATACAACACGACCATCGACGGTACGCCGCCGGTGTTCACCTACGTGCCGGCAGACACCACGATTCCGTGTACGTCCACGCCGGTATTCGGCACGCCGACCGCGACGGATAATTGCGGCATACCGACCATCAACCAGATCGGAAACGACGTCACAACTCCGGGCAACTGTCCGCAGGAATACGCGGTCACGCGCACCTGGCAGGCAGTGGACGGCTGCGGAAACCTTTCGGTTCTCGTCAGCCAGACCATCACGGTCGTCGACGACGTGCCGCCCACCATCACCGCGGCTCCGGACGACACCGTCGCCTGCGGGCAGCCGATCATCTTCACGGATCCGACCTACAGCGACAACTGTGACCCGAATCCGACGCTGCTGATCGTCAGTGATACGACCATATACATCCTCGGCCGCTACGAGCACACCCGCGAGTGGAAGGCCGTCGATGCCTGCGGCAACGAGTCCGTGACCGTCGCCCAGACCATCGTTGAACTGTGCAACGAGTTCCGCTCGCTGACGCAGGGCTTCTACGGCAACCCGGGCGGCAGCTACTGCGGTTCGCTCAACCTGAGTACCACCGCGCTCATCGACTCGCTGCTTACCGCACACGGTCCGCTCGTTGTCGGTGATCCACTTGGAAGCGGGTCCCTGACGATAAATCCTGGCAAGGGATCCTGTGTCGTGCAGTACCTGCCCGGTGGTGGCCCTGCAGCTTCGTTGGCGAAGCATTTCTCCTTCAACCCCAACAACTGCAACATCCACCCGGGCGGCATGCCGCTTAAGAACGGTCGCTTCAAGAACATCCTCTTGTCGCAGACCATCACCCTGGGGCTGAATCTGCGCCTCGATACGTTGCTCGCGCAGTCCTTCTTCCTGCCGCCGCCCAGCACTCCCTGGATGCGCACGGAAGGCGCGGATTACGTGAACGGCATCTGCGGTGACCTGGATGATATGCCTGACAGCACGTTCCAGAACTTCTACTTCCCGCCGAGCGTCCTGACCTATCTCGGGTCGAACGGCTCGAACGTGACGCCTCTGGATCTGCTCGACCTCGCGAACCAGGCCCTGGGTGGTACGACATTGACCAATGTCACCCTGGCCGAAATCACCGCCGCCGTCGATGCCATCAACAAGGGCTTCGACGAGGCGCGCTTCCTGGCTGGATTCTACGCCGTGCCGCCGCCCAAGGTCGCACGTCCGGACTTCCGCCCGGATGGTTTCGCACTGCATCAGAACCACCCGAACCCCTTCAACCCTGTCACGACGATCACCTACAGCCTGCCGGAGCCGAGCACCGTGCATCTCGCGGTGTACAACGCTCTCGGCGAGGAGATCAGCGTGTTGATTGATGCGGACGCTTCCGCAGGTACACACTCCGTGGTCTGGGATTCCCAGAGCGCGCGTGGCACCGGAAGCTCGGGCCTGTTCTACTATCGCATTTATGCGAAGGGTGAGAGCGGTGCCGTTTTCCATGACCAGCGAAAGATGATGCTCGTCAAATAAGCATCCTTCTTTCCACGACAGAGCCCCGTCCCACATTGTGGGACGGGGCTTTTTTTGGTGCGTGAATGAAGGCGCAGCGCCGGCGGCTGCCCGTGCAGCGCGCGTCCCGCGCGGTTCATTTCCCTGCGAGCTGTGCTGCCCCACGGCCT
This sequence comes from uncultured Ignavibacteria bacterium, assembly GCA_913060595.1. Classification (GTDB taxonomy): domain Bacteria; phylum Bacteroidota; class Ignavibacteria; order SZUA-365; family SZUA-365; genus BM516. The sequence continues at coordinate 9,847 of CAJXSA010000078.1, read as the reverse complement.
CTGACAGCAGGCAGCACGACGGTCTCCATCACTTTTCGCAGCCGCGTCCCGTAGTGTTCCTCATAATTGCCCGCGAGCACGAGGGCGATGAAATCCAGCTCCGGGAAGAGCAGCAGGTACTGGCCGCCGCTGCCGATCGCAGCAACGGCATGCATGGTGTCTCCCTGCACGTGGTAGCGCTGCGGCCACCAGAAGTAGCCGTATGCGGTCTGGTCGGGATGCTGCTGGTTCGCGGTCGATCGTGCGACCCAGTCGCGCGAAATGAGCTGCCGTCCCTGCCAGGCGCCATCGTGGAGAACAAGGGAGCCGAGGCGCCAGAGATCCCGCGCCCGGATATGCGGGGCACCGCCTTTTTCCCAGGGCAGGCTGTCGCAGCCCATGGGTGCGAATAGCGCATGGAAGGCGAGTTCCCCCGTCGTGGTGCCGACGTGACGATCGATGATCTCCTGCACGACGTGATAGCAGCCGCTGTTGTACACGAACGCACGACCGGGGAGCGTGCGCAGCGGACGGGAGAGCACGTATGCGGACGGATCCCGACGTGTGTGCATTCGGTGGATGTCATTCGTGCTGTCACCGAGGGAAACGCCGGACTCGTTCCATGTCAGGCCGGTATTCATGGCGAGAAGGTGATGCAGGGTAATGTCGCGTTTCTTCTCTGCCAGGAGAGATGCGTATTCGGGAAGGAGCTCTGCGACGGGGGTACTGACGGGCGGGAGCAGTCCGCTGTCACATGCGACGCCCGTGACGGCGGAGAGCATGCTTTTGGAAACGGACTGCACCTGGTGATGCGTCCGCCGGAGAAAGGAAGCGACCGCCGGACCGTGCAGCTGTCCCCCGGCACCGAAATACTCCTCGAGAAAAAGCGTGTCATCGACGCTCATCAGCAGGCAGTGTATGTCTCCGTAATCTCCTGCATGAATCTCCTGCACGAGGGCGGCAAACGGGAGACTGTCGATGCCGCAGGCGTGAAAGGAACCGACACGCAGCCCGTCACGCAGGTCAGGCACGGGCAGAAGGTCTGCCCCGGCGGAGCGGGAAGCGTAGACGTCACGAAGAAGGCGGATGGTGTCCGCGTCGCGCAGTCTGTTCATGACGAAGGGATGCTGTTTCCCGTTGAAGCCGGTGTATGTCAGGCGGATGGTTTCACGATCGTCCAGCATCCGGCCGGTGAATTCGTCCCAGAATGCGATGCTGTCGTGTTCCCAGGAGATCTCGTCATCGTCCGTCTGCATGAAAATGTTCCACTTCAGCTCCACATGCAGACGGGTGATGAGATCACCGTCGTCGTCGACATCGATCCATTTCAGCGAAGACGGTGAGCGTCCCGGACCATCATACGTGACCCTCCAGAAACCGATAATATCCCCGCAGCGATCCCGCTCCGCTGCGACCCTCTCTTCCCGTGTCGCGCAGGAGGATGCGGCGAGGAGCAGGAGTGCCAGTCCTGCGGCCGAGAGGATTCGCCGATTCGAAAACATAAGACCAAACCGTCTGTTATTATGCGTATGGACCATAGTAGGAAACACACGGAGCAGAGTCAAGCATCTGCGACCGCTTTCGGGGCGGCGTTTTTCTTTCCATCACATTTCCGTGCTAGCACCTATGAAAATGGGTAGTACTACCTATTTACTCTGTCCTTTGAATTTTGTGTTTTGTACACAGGTCAAGCAAGCAATACGTAGTTAACCGACAGTCCTGTGTCAACGCAGGCCGGGGGAGGGACCCTGGCGAGATACTGTCACTTACCCTCGTGAAAGGAGGACACAATGAAATACCAGACACTGACGACGATCCTGCTCGGCATCCTCCTGATTCCGATCAGCCTGCAGGCGCAGATGCGCGCTGCGGACGACATCGTGGTTCGTTCCTGCGACGGGGACGTGCGCATCACCGACATGAGCATTGAGCTGCGGGACTATGTCCTCACCGTCGAGCGTGTGGAGAACGGAATGGTCTATCTTCGCGATTTCGAGGCGGATGTCGAAGCGACGCTGGATCTGAATCGAAAGAAGTGCTTTCTCCTTACCGTCATCGAAGACGGACTGGAGATGAAGGTGAACTGCTGCTGGGAACGCGTTCTCATTCCGGAACATGCGGATATCTGGAAGCGTCTCACCGATCATGATCGCGCTTTTTTCGGACGGACGGCCATGCATCGCTCCCTGCTCGCAGAATTGCAGGCGGAGATCTGATTCGGAAGGAGAGGTGCCCGGAAGGAGGCTGAGGGGAGAGGAGGGCGTATGTGACGATTGGAGGGTTGCGGGGAGCGGAGGATGTAGATGAACGAAAAGAAAGCTGCAGGCAGGCAGGCGCCGGCAGCTTTCTTTTTTATATGCGCGCCGCGGGAATCAAACCCCTCTCCACCATCCCGCCGGAGCGGAATGCTGGGTGATTCCCGCGGCACAGGCCTCTCTCTTCTTACTATTGCGTCCGATCTCGGGAAGTGGTGAAAAAGGGACATGTGCGATTTGCCGCACATGCGTCGTCCGAGTATATTTCTCCACATCGCTATGCACATGCATGCCTCCATATCAATGGCAGAACTGCTGGACGGACTGCGACGCGGCAGTCTGGACAGAAGGCTGACCGACGTGCTGATCGATCGCACGGTACAGCAGGCGCGCCAGTACATCCAGTGGCTCATATGGCATCGGGGCTATCATATCGGTCCGACAGGTCTCTCCGTGGATGACCTCGCCTATGATCTCGTCGCGGAACTGGTGTCCGAGCTGGACGGAGAGATGCTCGGTCGTCTGCGCCACGCGCTGACGGAGCTGACCGATGCGGCCGACGCGCCGTATGATTCGGAAAGCGCATTCGTGGCCGTGGTCAATCGCACGGTCCGCTGCAACATCGCCCGGCTGTTCATGGATCTCAATCCCGTTCAGGCACGATTGCTGCGCGCGCTTCGCCGCTACGTGCAGTCCCGCGCGTCGATGCAGCGTATCGACAGTGTCGGCGGTTTCTGGTACGCCCGCGCCGGCGACGCCCGGCTCGAGCGTCCCCCGGTGCCCCTCGACACGTTGCGGGCAGGCACCGTCGCCGCCGGTGCCAACGGGAATCCGGTCCGGTCCGTGCTCGACGCATGTCTCGCATACCTGGACGGACAGGACCGCTGGCGCCTGGCCGTGCTGGAGCACGATGTGATCGACCTCACAATGGCGCGACTGAAAATGGATCACGCGGCGAGCGGGGGATCGCACACCGTGGAAAGCGTAGAATCGGGCGATGACGGCATCGCCTACGCGGCGCTCACCGCCGCGGTCGAGGACGCCCGGGACTGGGTGGCGGCACGATACGTGCGAACGGGGAAGCTGTCCGGTGAAGAGGCCGATGCAATGCTCGATGCCATCCTGCACTATGTCGACGATCTGCGCCGGCAGGATGTCCTCGGACACGTATCCTATCTGCGGCAGACCATGCCTGGCCTCACGCAGCAGCGTTACCGGGAAAGCTATCGCAACATGTACGAATACATTCTCCGCAGCATTTTCACCAGTGCGCGGCAGCGGCTCCAATAATAGAAGAGACGAGAGCGAACGCATGAACGACGAAAGCAGCCATATGTCCGAGGCGGAACTCGTGCAGCTCGCGCGCAGCGGCGGCACGCATCCCCATTGTGACGCATGCGCGTTCTGTCGTGAGCAGCTCTTGCAGCTCCGTGACATGCTGGGAGGGACCGGTGCGGCGGAGGTGGACGAAAGCGGCACACCGGCGCAGTTTCGCCTCGCGGCACAGAGCTTCGAGCAGGTCGACAGCGATACGCGCTGGCGTCAGACCTGGTATCTCGAGGATGGCGCCGTCGTGCTTCGTGTCGTCGAGGACCGCCGGGAAAGCGCACTCGACGGATACCTGCTCTGTGCGCCGGAGCGGCTTCAAAACATGCAGGTGCGGTTCAGCGGAATCGAAGAGTGCTTTCGCCCGGATTCCGAAGGACGCTTTCGCATCGGTCCGTCATCCATTGAGATTGAACCCATGAGCGTCCTGCTCGAGTAATGTCGCCTGGAGGGGCATGACCGCACCAGGGGAACACAGATCACACATCAGAAGTCCGCTGGAACTCGACCTCGCGTTCCGGTCGCTGGGACGTGCGCTCGACAACAGCGTCTCCCCGCTGAGGAAGTACCGCTTGCTCACGGATTTTCTCGCGGCCCTGCAGGGTGTGGCGCCCGGGTGGCTGGCGTCGTATGCCGCGGAGCTCTTTCCGTTCCTGCGTCAGGCAGTCGGCCACAGCTACGTGACCGGCGGGGATCCGGGCCGCTGGCAGCTTCTTCTCGAATGGCTCGATCAGGCCGAACAGCACGGCTGGCTGCGCAATGGGGAACAGCTCGCCGCGACGCAGGACGCGGTGCTGGAGAAACTGGTTTTTTCGCTCGCCTGTGTCAGCGCGTACCGTGATCTGCATGCGCTGCTTCGTTCGCGGGGATATGCGCTGCGCAGCATACCCGAGCATGGATGGAGCGACATCGTCAATGCGACGACCGTCGGGGACGATCCCCTGGAGCGCTACGCCGCGATGGCAATCGCCGGAGGGACCGCGCTGCCCGCGCCGCTCGACGCCGCGCTGCGTGCGTGGAAGCTCGCGCAGGGCGATGAGGAGATCGGCGTCGTTCTTCTCGATACGGAAGCGGATGACGCCGCAGGAACGGGCACGGTGCTGCATATGGTCCTGCAGGCACGACGCGCCTCGCATACGCATGTGCATTTCGGGGGCGAACTGCCGGCGGACAACACGGAAACCATACCGCAACTCGCGCGCTGCGCCATGCTCGCCGAAGACCTGGTGCGCAGGCATTTCGGCATCGCTCCGTCGGCGCGGGAATACAGTTTCACCTTTCACGAACATGCCGCGGCATTCAGCGGTGAGTCGATGGGGCTCGCGGCGGCGCTGCAGATAGCCATCTCGATGCAGCAGGGTTTCAATCGGGGTTTGCGCTGGCATCTCCCGCGACGGCTGGCATGCATCGGCGGACTCGAGGAAGACGGCCGGCTGCAGGAAGCCCCGCACAGTGTTCTTCGGCGGAAAATCGAAGTCGCCTTTTACGCACCGGTGTCGTCGGTGGTGCTTGCCGCATCGCAGAGCGAAGACGCCCTCCGCATCATTCGCCGTCTTCAGCAGCGTTTTCCCTTCCGCCAGCTGCAGGTGCACGGTGTGCGCTCGCTCGAAGACTGCGCGTCCGCGGAGTCGGTGCTGCACAGGGAACGCCGCGCGCTGTCGGACCGCGTCCTCGAATTCACACGGCGCCACAATGTCGCCTTGCTCGTCGGCTCACTGATGTTCGTGGCCGCGATTGCGGGATATTTCCTGTGGAAGTATTACTACGACTACCCGGATCTCGAAATCGCAACCGGGGCGGTCCCATATACCAGTTCCATCGTCTACAATCCCCGCGCCGAAAGGACATGGATGTTCCGTGACGGCATGGAATCCAAGAATCCGGTCGTGCCCTGCGGAGATCTCGAAGTGGGTGACGGGTATTTTCGGAACTTCTACATCTGGAATTTCTCACGATTCCCGCTGGAATTCGATATCGCGATCGAGGGACCGGATGCCGACCAGTGGTACATGAACTGGAACGGCGGCCGCCAGCACGTGGCGTCGCTCGACACCCTGCGTGTCATGGTCATGTACGCGCCGACACGCCCGGGCTTGAAAAACCATGCCAACCTGGTTCTCCGGGATGCGGAAAGCGGGGAAGAGCTCTACCATATCGAACTGACCGGGAGCAGCGGCGCGCCGCAGCCCGCGGGTTATGCGATGCGGCTCGACGGCAGCGACGACTACCTCCTGTTCGGGAAGAAATCGTATGCCTTCGGCATGGATGCGGCGACGATCGAAATGTGGCTGCGGCCCGAGCGTATGCATGGCTGCTTTTTCTCCAATGTGGAAAACCAGCCGGACGGCCAGGCCATAGAGAACATGTCGCTGAGTCTTCGCGGGGATACGCTCGCCCTCTTTGTCGGAAGCTATCACCAGGACCTGCTGCTTGATACGGACGCCGATGTCGGCGCAGGGAAGTGGATGCACTTCGCTCTGGCCTACCAGCTGCCCGACGGCGTGCGCACGGGCAAAATCTGTGTCCTGGTCAACGGAAAAGTTCACCACGATGTCCGGAATGAATTCATGATCGAGGACATCTTCCAGTCCCATGTCACCATCGGGGCATATAACGACGGCATGCGGGCCAGCGGCAATTTCCGCGGCGATATCGACGAGCTGCGTCTCTGGCGCGGCTTTCGCTCCCCGGAGGACATTCGGGCGACGATGCACCGGCGGGTTCCCGGGGACACAGCGCGTCTCCGCGGGTACTGGAATTTCGATTTCCTGGGTGAAGAGAGCGCGTACGTCGCCTACAAGCGTGCGCAGGAAGGCGTGCCGGTCGGCCGTCCCGAACGGGTGCGCTCCGACGCACCGATTTCCGCTTCTCCCTACACGGACGTGCGGCTCGTCGAGGGACCGCGCGGCGGTCAGGCACTCGAGATTCAGCCGTTCCGCTATCTTCATCTTGCGCGGCAGATCATCAGAAGCGACAGCGCACGCACGTACTCCATCTGGTTCAGGGAAGATGGGAACGCTGCGAAGCGTGATGTCCTCGTTCTGAACAACCAGGACGCGAGCCTGGCACTCCGCAGCGGGGAAGTGCATCTTCTCGGTGTGCGGGAAACAATCCCCACGCATTCGGAGAACGGCTGGCAGCATGTGCTCCTGCGCATCGACGCAGCGCAGCGTGTGGAAGTGTTCATCGACGGAGCGTTCGTGCAGGCGCAGCAGTCGGAGGAATTCAGTCGCGGGCCGTTTTACAGGTATGTGGGGATACAGCTCGGCGGCACCAACGACGGCTACAATCATCTGAAGACGGGGTACTACGACCGCATGCGTCCCGCATTATCCGTACCGATCGCAGTTGCGGAGTTCTGCGTCTGGGACCGTCGCCTCTCGGATGCGGAAATCCGCGGCGTCGCGGGGGGGATGATACCCGAGTCGGGACTGCTGGCCCGCTGGCCGATGGACGCACCGCCGGATGCCATGGGCAACCTCGTCGACGAAGTGCACGGGCATCAGCTGCATTTGCTGCGGCTCTGCGGCTGGCAGTAGGAAAACAGAGGCGCTCAGACCGCGAAGTGCCGAAGATTCCAGATGAAGCTGAGAAGCACGTAGCGCTGAATCACATTGCTGCGCGCATCCTCGATGTAGAGATCCGTCACGCTGCGCTGTATGCTGCTGTTCTGGCCGAGCACGTCGTATACCGTGAGTCGGATCTCGCCGCGGTCGTTGGGCAGCACCTTCTTCCCGAGACTGATATTCCACAGAAGGTAGTCTTCGTTGTAATCCGAGGAGAGACCGCTGTAGTGCTGATGCGCGAGATCGGTGTTGAACACGAATCCGCCCCACATGATCCAGTTGAAACGCAGCCGCGTATTCTGTGAGTAGTACTCGGTGGTCGAGGCGGACGCGATGGAGTTGTCCACCCAGCTGTAGCTGGCATCCGTCGAAAGCGTGAAATCGAAATCGGGACTGATGTTGCTGCTCAGCACAGCGCCGATGCCTGCCGTCTGTGTCAGGGAGCTGTTTTCCACCCCGTTGATCAGTCCCGGCGTGTTCGTCACCGCGCCGGTGAGGTTCAGGTTGAGATTCGATCTGAGGAATTCGACCGGTCGTCCGTAGGTCATGAAACCGCGGACAGCGTACTGTCCCGCGAGATTTTCCGGCCGCGATATCTGTGTTCCCGCGGCAAGTGGAACTCCGAACACCGTGGTGTCCCGTTCCGCGAGAACGGAGTGCGTGCCGATGTAGTCGTCCGTGGTGGATGCCGCGGCGAAGACAAAGAAATAGGACGAGTTCTCCACGTCCGTCGAGGAATATCGCATCCCTGCGAAATGCATCGCGCTCTGATCGAGCATCGGATTGCCGAGGCTGAGCAGGAGGGGATTGCTGTTGTCAAGCACATCCTGCAGCTGGTCGACCGACGGGGGCGAGGTCCGGCTGCGGTAAAACATGTGGAGATTCTTGCTGCGGGAAATTTTCCAGCGAAGGCGGGCGAAGGGGACGAGCGTGCCGAAGCTGCGGTCGAGCGTTCCTTCCTCCGGATAGCGCTGCTCGTTCTCCAGCGTCGACCACTGATAGCCCAGGCTCGCGATCAGGTCGATGGGACCGTCTTCGTAGTTGACACCTGCGGAAGCGGACTGCGTCAGGTACTGGTTGGCGAAGACGTTGCTGAGTGTGCTGTTGAGAACATCGTCGCCGAAGAGCAGACCGCGGTCCCAGGTCTGACGATCCGACGTGTTCTCGCTGTACGACGCGTCATGCCGCAGCATGACCTGCGTCACGTCGGACACGGGTTCGGTGTAGCGAATGCTTGATTCGACCGACCAGCCGTCGCGCAGCAGGTCGGATCGCTGGTCGAGCGTGTCCGCGGACGGAGTTTGTCCGAAGGTGACGAAATCCGAGTACAGCGTGTTGTCACCGCTGTTCCGGCTGTATTCGTTTTCTATTTCCCATGAAAAACTGCGTCCCGGGGTTTCAAAACGGCGCCGGTACAGCAGTTGATTCGAAAACTGCAGTCCGGTCAGATCGGAGGCGAAGTCCGTGGCGCTGCTGTTGAGCGCGGCATCGCCTGCGGTGGTCCCGGCAGTGGAGAAGCTCGTCCCCTCGTTCTGCTGCACGGAGAGGCGGGGCCGAAGGAGGATGGAGTTGACACTGTCGATATCCCAGTCCAGGCGCATGTTCAGGCGGTGGTTCATGTTCCTGGTATTGGCGTTTTCGTCTTCGCTGTAAACCTGTCCGCCCGCTTCCGGCAGCACGTAGTCACGGTACAGGGACGTCCCCGCGTCGTTGTCACTGTAATTGAAGAAGTAACTGCCCGCAACGTCCACCGCATCGCCCCAGTTGTCGATGTAATTGAGTCCGAACGCGTGCGTGGTCGCGATGCCGTTCTGTGTGTTGACGAGGAAGTCGCTGACGTCTCCGCCCATGCCGGGCCGACGCATCGGACTGCCGCCCCCGCCCGGGGGACGTCCGCGTCCCCCCATGCCGCGGAAACCGCGTCCCGACGCGGACATGACGCCGAGCAGGTCCTCCGAGGCGAAATTCTGTTCGTTGACATTGTTGGACATGCCCAGCAGCGTCCAGCGCTGCTCGTCATTGAAGAGGTTGAGCGAGAAGCCGCCGCGGTAGTATTCGTTTTCACCGTATCCCCCGTACACCTTGCCGAAGCGCGCGTTGCGCATCGCGGAGCGGGTCACGATGTTGATGGCCTTGCTTTCGTTGCCGTCGCTGAAGCCGCTGAACTGCGCCTGTTCGCTCTGTTTGTCGAAGACCTGTATGCGGTCGATCATTTCCGCCGGAACGTTGCGGAGCACCGCGCGCGGGTCGTCACCGAAAAAGGGCTTTTTGTCGACGAGCACCTCCTTGACCTCTTCCCCCTGCGCTTCGACCTTGTCGTCCTTGACGACCATGCCGGGCATCTTGCGGACGAGGTCTTCTGCCGTCGCATCGGGATTGAGTTTGTAGGCCTGCGCGTGAAACTCCGAGGTGTCGCCCTTGAGCGTCGCCAGCGGAGCGCGGCCGGTCACTTCGATCTCGTCGAGCGGCACAGTGGCCTCCCGCATCGGGATTTCCCCGTAATCGATCGGTCTGCGGTCGAGCACGACCGGCAGGATGACTTTGTGATACCCGATGTAAGTGATTTTGAGCAGGTAGCTGCCCGGACGGATGCGATCGAGGATGAAACTGCCGTCCCGTTTCGTGACCGCGCCGCGCACGGCGGCGGAGTCCGGGAGGTCGAGCAGGATGACGTTTGCGTTGAGAAGAGGCTTGCCGCTTTCCGCCTGCACGACGATGCCC
>CAJXSA010000077.1 GCA_913060595.1 uncultured Ignavibacteria bacterium | reverse complement strand
GGTGACGATCACTTCTCGCGGGACTCTTACGCGTCCTTTTCCTCGGCCTTGTCCTCAGCCTTGTCTTCAGACGCGACCGCATCCTTTTTCTCATCCTTGCTGTCGGATGCCGGCGGGTCCTTCTTCTCGTTCTTGTCGTCGGACTTCGCGTCGCCACCCTTTCTCTCTTCCCTGTTGCGCTCCTGCAGCGCGAGAGCGGTGCGGTTGCGCTTGGCATCGAGTTCGCGGTGATCGAGGCTGACGGTCAGGTAGCGCATGACATTCTCGTCCAGCGTGAGAAAACGCTCGACTTTTTCGATGATGCGGCCTTCGGCCTCGAATTCGACCGTGATGTAAAAGCCATTGTGTTTCTTGGCGATGGGGTAGGCGAGACGACGACGGCCAATCTGTTCGATGTTGACGATTTCCCCACCGTTTTTCACGATGGTATCCTCGGCCATCTTGACCGTGTTTTCGATCTGTCCATCATCCAACCCGGGGTTGACGATGAACGTGCACTCATAAAAGCGTTTCATGTGAATTGAGCCCTGCGGACTGTGAAACAAAACGGCCCGGCGGCGCAACGGCGCCGCCGAGCAGGGACATTGAATTTCTAAAGAACGGAACCCGTGTTATTTCGCGAGGTGTGCGATCAACGGGGCAATCACCAAAGATACGATGGACATCAATTTTATCAAAATGTTCATCGCCGGACCGGAGGTGTCCTTGAACGGATCGCCAACGGTGTCGCCGACGACGGTCGCTTTGTGCACATCGGAGTTCTTGCCTCCGAGATTACCCATTTCCACGTATTTCTTGGCATTATCCCATGCGCCGCCTGCGTTCGCCATGAACAGCGCCATGAGCACGCCCGCGACGGTGGCACCGGCGAGCAGTCCGCCGAGCGCCTCGGGACCGAGGATGAAGCCGACGAGCACGGGGGCGATCACCGCGGTGAGACCGGGCAGAATCATCTCGCGCAGCGCGGCTTTCGTGGAAATATCAACACAGCGCGCGGCGTCGGGCTTGGCGGTGCCTTCCATCAGTCCGGGGATTTCCTTGAACTGGCGGCGGACCTCCTCGACCATGCTGAACGCGGCCTTGCCGACCGACGTCATGGTCATGGCGGCGATGGCGAACGGCAGCACGCCGCCGATGAGCAGCCCGATGACTGTCGTGTGATCCAGGATGTTGATGGTGAACACCGCATCCTCGCCCATGGCCACGTTGATGGTGGTGGAGTAGGCGGTGAACAGCGCGAGGGCCGTCAGGGCGGCGGAGCCGATGGCGAAGCCCTTGCCCATGGCTGCGGTGGTGTTGCCGAGGGAGTCGAGCGTGTCGGTGATTTTGCGGACATCCTTGCCGAGCATTGCCATTTCTGAGATGCCGCCGGCGTTGTCGGCGATCGGCCCGTAGGCGTCGACCGACATGGTGATTCCCACGGTGGCGAGCATGCCGACGGCGGAGATGGCGATGCCGTAAATGCCGGCCGTCTCGAAGGAGACGAAGATGGCGAGCACGATGAGCAGGATGGGTCCGATGACGCTTTCCATGCCCACGGCGAGACCGCTGATGATGTTTGTGGCGACGCCCGAGCGGCTGGAGTCCGCGATGCGGCGTACCGGCTTGCCGCCGGTGTAGTACTCGGTGACGAAACCGATGAGCAGTCCCGCCACGGCACCCGCAAGCAGCGGCCAGAAGTAATTGACCGGGATGTCCATCATGCCCATGACCACGTAGGAGGCGGCGAGCATGAGCACGAGGGCGATGATGGTGGAGTAGCGCAGCGCGGCGGCCGGGTTCGCGGAAGCGAACACGCGGATGGACGCGATGCCCAGCAGCGAGGCGAGCAGCCCGAGCATGGCGATCACCAGGGGCAGCGCCATGTAGGTGACACCCATGACGGTCGAAGCCGCGATCGCGATGGAAGCGATGATGGAACCGACGTAGGATTCGAAAATGTCCGCGCCCATGCCGGCGACGTCGCCGACGTTGTCGCCGACGTTGTCGGCAATCACCGCGGGATTGCGCGGATCGTCTTCCGGGATGCCCGCTTCGACCTTGCCGACGAGGTCGGCGCCGACGTCCGCGGCCTTGGTATAGATGCCGCCGCCGACGCGCGCGAACAGCGCGATGGAGCTGGCGCCCATGGCAAAGCCGCTGAGCACTTCGGCGCTGTCGCCGAATCCGAAGATGACAAAGAACAGGCCCACCCCGATCAGTCCGAGGGAGGCGACGGAAAGTCCCATCACGGATCCGCCGAGGAAGGACACGACGAGCGCACGCGCCTGTCCCGCGCTGCGGGCGGCTTCACTGGTGCGCACGTTCGCCTTGGTCGCGGACATCATGCCGAGGAAACCGGCGAGAACCGAGCAGATGGCGCCTGAGAGGAAGGCGATCGCGGTGTATGTCCCGATAAACGCGAGCAGCAGGACGAAAACAACGACCACGAATATGGCAAGGACTTTGTATTCACTTCTGAGAAATGCCATCGCGCCGACATGGATCTGGTGTGCAATGTCGCGCATGACATCGGTGCCCTCAGACTGGCGTTTGATCGAATAATAGATCACCAGTGCGATGAGCAGACCGACGGCCCCGATCGCGGGCGGCCAGTATCCCAGTGAACCCAATTCACTCATAATGAATCCTGAAGTTGTGTTGGTGGAGTGTTGAACGTATTCATCGCTTTGTCGAAGCCAATATCCATGACGGCGCGCACCGCCTCGGCGGCGCGTTCGGTCATGCTGTCGGCCAGGGGGATTTCTTTTTCTTCGAACGGGCTCAAGACATATGCTGCAAGATCAGGCGCTTCGGAAGAAAAATCAACCCCGCAGCGCAGCCGGGGAATGTCTTCCGTGCCGAGATGATAGATAATGGAAGCCAGGCCGTTGTGCCCCCCGTCACTGCCGCGCCTGCGCAGGCGCAGGTGTCCGAGGGGCAACTGTACCTCGTCATAAACCACAATCATCTCGGAAGGGTTCAATCCGAGATGATCGACGAGCACGGCGGCGGCCTCGCCGCTGTTGTTCATCCACGTCCAGGGCTTGCAGAGCGTCACTTCGAAATCCTCGTACCGCCCTTCGGCCCGGTAGTGGTTGACATCAAAGAAAGACTCGCGAATGCCGAATGCATCCGCGAGTCGATCGATAACGTGAAATCCGATATTGTGCCGTGTCGCCGCGTATCGCTTCCCGGGATTCCCGAGACCAATCACGCAGATCCGTTTCTCTTCCGCGTCCTCGTGCGACGGAACATCCTGCGTGTCGTCCTGAGGAATCTCCTGCGCATCGGCGGCTGTGACATCGGGCGTCAAATCGCTCAGGCTTCCTCTTCCGCCTCGTCGTCCTTGCCTTTCGCGATGACCTCAGGCTCGGCATCCTCGTCCGTCTCCTCTTCCTCGCCTTCCGGCTCTTCCTCGACACGGGCGTGTGCGACGATGGCGACGGCCTGTGCGGGATCGCTGAGAAGCGTGACGCCTTCGACGGTGAGGTCGCCGACGGTCAGCGTCTCACCTGCTTCGAGATGGGTGACGTCGACGGCGATATGCTGGGGAAGATCCTTCGGCATACACTCGATCTGCACTTTCTGCATGATCTGTGTGAGCACGCCACCGGTCTTGACGCCGACAGGGATGCCCTCGAGCGATACGGGAACTTCGAAAGTGACGACCTGGCCCTTGATCAGGCCCATCAGGTCGAAATGCACCACCTTGTCGGTGATGGGGTCGAACTGCACGTCGCGCAGCATGCACATTTCCGTGCTGCCGTCGCTGAGCTCGAGGCTGACGATGTGCGTCTCCGCCGTATAGATCAGCGAACGCAGATCGAGGGCTTCGACTTCTATGGGAATGTTCTTCTCGTTTTTGAGATAGAACACGCCGGGCACCTTCCCTTCATTCCGCGCCTTGTTCGCATCTGCGCGACCCTTGTATTCCCGGATCTGCGCTTTGAGGATGATTTCTGCCACGGTATTACTCCTGAATAAACGTGTATCTGTTACATGAGTTTGTCTTTGTCAACATCAAAGAGAGAACTGATGGACTGATGCAGGTGCGTGCGCTTGATCGCCTCGGCGAACAGGCCCGCCACGCTCTCGATGCGAATCAGTCCGGTCTCTTCCATTTCCTTGCGCAGCGGGATGGTGTCGGTGACCGTCACCTGCGCCACACCCGACGCACTGATCTTCTCCGGCGCCTGTCCCGAAAACACGGGATGCGTGCACGCGCCGTACACCGCGTCGGCGCCCGATTTCACCAGGGCCTTGACGGCGTTGGCGAAGGTGCCGCCGGTATCGATCATGTCGTCGACCAGCAGGACGTTGCGTCCTTCCACCTGGCCGATGATATTCATCACTTCTGCCTCGTTCTGCCGCGGCCGGCGCTTGTCGAGCACGACAAGGTCGGCTTTCAGCCGCTTGGCGAAACTGCGCGCCATCTTGATGCCGCCGACGTCGGGCGAGACCACCGAGAGATTCGGAATCTGCTGCTCGCGGAAGGACTTCAGCAGCACCGCCGACGAGTAAAGGTGGTCGAAGGGGATGTCGAAAAATCCCTGGATCTGCGGCGCATGCAGGTCCATGGAGATGATTCGATCCGCCCCCGCGCTGGTGATGAGGTTCGCCACCAGCTTGGCCGTGATGGCAACACGGGGCTGATCCTTTCTGTCCTGGCGCGCATACCCGAAATACGGGATGACGGCCGTCACGCGTCGTGCGGACGCCCGTTTGGCCGCGTCGATCAGAATGAGCAGCTCGAGCAGGTTTTCCGCGGGCGGCGTGGTGCTCTGTATGATGAACACATCCCTGCCACGGATGTTCTCTCGATACTTGACCCAGATCTCGCCGTCGCAGAATGTCTTTATCTCACAGGCGCCGAGCGGTTCGCCGATCTGTGCGGCGATATTCTCCGCGAGCGCCGGGTTGGAACGGCCACTGAAGACAAGCATGTGCAAGAACCTCTGTTCGGGTTGCCGGATCAGTCTGCAGCTGGGGCGGCAGGATTCGAACCTGCGCATGTCGGCTCCAAAGGCCGATGCCTTACCGCTTGGCTACGCCCCATTCGAAAACTGTACGTTTACTGCAAAATGCAGTAGTTAGCAAATATACCATGGACGGTGTTAGGAGTCAAACACGCATCCGGCGCGCGTGCGCGCATCCTCCTCGCAGGCCGGATAGCGGGTTTCCGCGTCATGCTTCGCTGCAGCTGCCGCGGTTTTTCACCGCGCTCGGCGAGCATATGCGTCACCCGCGTGCTCCGCGGGAAAATTATCACGCAGCAGAATTGCATCGCTATTCGCCGGAACGGAGGCGTTCCGCGAGCCGTTCGGGCAGTCCGGCATCACGTATTTTCCGCATGGCGGTTTCCACGTCGTAGGCGACACGGCGCGCTTCGTAGCTGCCGGCCACCGTGTCGAGGAGTCCGTAGGCGCTGTGCCATTCGCGGTCACGCGGCTGACCGACGCTGCCGACGTTGATCAGGAAACGGTCGACGGGTGTGTAGTCGCGCACACCGCTGTCGAGGGGATACACGCCGGGAATGTGCGAGTGGCCGACGAAACAGAGCCGCTCGAAGAAGTGCCGCGCCTGCATGCGCGCTTCCATGCCGCTGAAGACGTAGTCCCATTCCTCCGGCGCGCGCGGTGCGGAATGCACGAAGAGCATGTTTTCAAATGAGATCCGGTACGGCAGTCCGCGCAGGAACGCCACGTCCTCCGCGCTGAGCTGCTCCGCGGTCCACCGCACTGCGGCGAGTGCGAAGGGATTGAAATACGCGCGCTGATGCGCGGCGAACACCGCGGCGTCGTGGTTGCCGAGGACACAAATGCCGGCATGCTCGCGTACAAGCGCGAGGCAGGCGGCGGGATCAGCCCCGTACCCCACGATGTCCCCGAGGCAGACGATGCGATCGGCCTGCTGGAGACGGATATCTTCCAGCACGGCGGTGAGCGCCTCGAGATTGGCGTGTATGTCGGATATGATTGCGAGACGCACGGATGCTTGACGATGTGACGTACAGAGGGAAAACTAGGCAGGAAGGGCGCAAAAAACAAGGAAAGCGCCGGCTGATGGCCGCGAATGCGGCGAAAATCAACGGTCAATGCCGTATCTTTGCAGGATGAGGATGAACATGAATTCAACGCACCGCGCCCTGTTCCGCAGCCTTCTCACGGGAATGCTGCTCTGCATGCCCCTGCTGCTTTCCGCGCAGCAGCGATCCCTCGTCCGCGTCCTCGGCGCCGATCAGCTGGTGGGTCGCAGCGTGGGAGACATGCAGCTGCGGGAGCTGATCGGCAACGTGCGCCTGCAGCAGGACAACGTCTACATCACCTGCGACCGCGCGGTGCAGAACATGTCACGCAACGCCGTCGAGCTGATAGGCAGTGTGGTCATCCGCCAGGACACCCTGACGCTGAAAACCGACCGCGGCCATTACAATGGCGAAAACGGGGTGGCTTCCTCCCGGCAGGGCGTCTATCTCAACGACGGACATGTCACGCTCACCGCGCAGCGCGGCACGTACGCGACCGAAAGCAAGATGGCGGAATTCCTCAACGACGTCACCATCGAGGACACTGCGGCGACCATCACCTCCCGCCGCATGCACTACCTGCGCGACAGCGCGCTGGTCATCGCATGGGATTCGGTGCGCATCCGCTTCAAGGGCGAGAACGTGCGCATCCTCGCCGACAGCGTGCGGCATTACCCGGACGAACAGCGGTCGGAATTCTTCCATGACCCGGTGCTCTGGCAGATCGACACCACCTTCGTTCGACGCACGGTATCCGGTGAAATCGACTCCCTGGCCCTGGACACGCTCAACATCGCGGCCGACTACATGAAAGCCCTGCGCGACACGGCGAACATCTTCCTCTCGCAGGGGGACGTCAGCATCGTGCGCGCCCAGCTCGCGGCCCGCGCCGCCACCGCCCTCTTCCTCCGGTCCGACAGCCTGATTCATCTCAGCGGAGATCCCATTCTCTGGTACGGGGAAAACCAGATCACCGGCGATTCCATCACGGCCATCCTGTCCGACAACAAGCTGCGGGAACTCGACGTCGTGGGCAGCGCATTCTCGATCTCGCGCAGCAAGCCCGCGGAATCCGACACCCTGTATCCGCCCGGCCGTTTCGACCAGACACGCGGCAAGCGCATACGCATGCATTTCGCTGACAGCAAGCCGGAGCGCATTCGCGTCGAACAGACGGCCATCAGCCTGTATTATCTCTACGAGGAAGGCGCGCTCAACGGCGTGCGCCGCGAGAGCAGCGACCTGATCATCATCTCCTTCGACGACGGCGTGGTCGATGAAATCCGCAGTATCAAGGGGGTCGAGGGCAGCTATTTCCCCGAAAAATACGTCAATGGAAAAGAGAGCAGCTACAATCTCGACGGCTTCGCCTGGGTCGAAAACCGTCCCGTGATGATACCGATGCCCTGACCCGCAGCACCCGCCTGAAACATCAGACACCGTTCTCCGTACATATGCACAGATTCCCCCGACACCTGGGACGTACAAGGAGAACGCCATGGAAAAGAGACTCTATCGCAACACGCACAATAAAATGATCGGCGGCGTAAGCAGCGGACTGGCCGACTATTTCAATATCGATCCCGTCCTCATCCGCCTGGTCTTCGTCATACTCGCGCTGCATCAGGGTGTTGGCATACTCGCCTACATCATCCTCTGGATCGTCGTGCCTGCGCGCTTCGAACCGACGCTTGCAGCGGACGCCGCGGGTCCGGTCCCGGACGACGTGGCAGTCGAGAGCGAGCCGCTGACGGAGGAGAAAGAAAAGACCCCGGGCAAGAGCAGCCTGTACGGCGGCATCATTCTCATCGTGATCGGACTGCTCTTCCTGCTCGACAATTTCATACCGGCATTCGGTTTCGACGATTTCTGGCCCCTGCTGCTGATCGCCGTCGGCGGAGGCATGCTCTGGAACTCCTGGCCCCATCGCAACGAGGATGAAGAGGTACTGTCATGAAATCTGGACGCATTTTCTGGGGAACGCTGTTTGTCATCATCGGCGTTCTCGGCATTCTGCACAACTATTTTTCCCTCACGCTTTCCTGGGACGCCCTCTGGAAACTCTGGCCGCTGCTCCTCGTCTTTCTCGGCATCAGTGCCTTCCTGAAGGATTCGAAATCCAAGTGGATCGTCGTGGGCGGGATCGGCCTGCTCGCCGGTATCGTCCTTTTCTCCTCGGTGCAGAAAGGCTGCAGCAGCGTCGATCGCATCATTGAGCGGCATGAGCACACCGACTACAGCGACGTGAGCGAACAGATCCTGACCGCGGAAATGGACAGTGTCGTCGACCGTGCATACTTCCGCTTCGAGGGCGGCGCGGGCCACTTCGAGTTCCGCGATACCACGAGCGCGTTCGTGCGCGCGGAGATTCGCTCGAGCATCACGACGTATTCGCTCGACCGCCGCGATGACGGAGACACCCCGCGCTTCCATCTGCAGATGGACGACGCCTCGGTGTCGTGGGAGGGAGAAGGCATGAAAAACCGTGTGTACATGTACCTCAACCCGCGTCCCGCCTGGGATCTGCGCATCGAGGGCGGCGCCGCATCGATGGACTTCGATCTGCGCCCGTACGACGTCCGCACACTGAATCTCGACGCCGGTGCCGCGTCGATCGACGTGCGACTCGGCGACCGTGCCGACACCTGCGAGGTCGACATTGAAACAGGCGCCTCCTCGGTCACGCTGCATGTCCCGGAAAACATCGGCTGTGACGTGCGCACCGAATCCGCCCTTTCTTCAAAGTCGATGGAAAACTTCCTGAAAATCGACGGCGGCCATTACCGCACGGAAAACTTCGATGCCGCGGCGAAAAAGATGTTCATACACGTCGAGTCGGGACTTTCCAGCATCACCGTCCGACGCGACGAAGCAGGCGGCTGGTAAGCGCCGCCGACATCCGGAATGAAAAAACGGTCATGCCGCAATGCGCGGCATGACCGTTTCCTTTCTCGCAGGGGCGGTCATTCCTTGTTGAAATCCCCGCCGCCGGATTTCATGATTTTGTACAGACAGAACGACAGCAGGGAGATGGCCATCCCCCATCCGAATGTCATGAAAATGATACCGCTCGTTTCCATCGCGACCTCCTGTCTCTGCGTGTGCGTGTCTGTAGGGAAAATGCTCAGGGCTTGACGGCGATGCAGCTGATCTCCACGATGCCGTCCTTCGGCAGGCGCGCCACTTCGATGGCCGCGCGGCTGGGCGGATTCTCCGTGAAGAAGGTCGCATAGACCTCGTTCATCGCTGCGAAATCGTCCATGTCCTTGAGAAACACCGTGCATGCGGTGACATCGTCCATGCCGGCGCCGGCGGTTTCGAGAATGGCCTGCATGTTCTGCAGCGCCTTTTCGGTCTGCGCGCGCACGCCGCCTTCGACAAACGCACCTGTTTTCTCATCCATGCCGAGCTGGCCGGAGACAAAAATCATGTTGCCGGCTACATTGGCCTGGCTGTACGGTCCGAGAGCCGCCGGGGCCCTGTCCGTTGCTACTGTTTCTCTGTGATGACTCATACTGATTCACGACCTCCGTCGTACTGGTAGACATTGAAGGAACGAACCGATCACGGTCCGTGCTTCAATAAGTATACGCAATCACCCGCTCATTCTCCACAGGCCGCCGCGCATGACCGTGCGCCGCTCTGACTTGCTCACACACGGTCGATGTCGTATGTTTTACCCTTGAAGCCGGCACCGTTCAACGGACGTTGGCCGCATTTTTTTCATTACCGGTTCATTCCCATGTCCGATTCATTGTTTACCAAAATCATACAGCGCGAGCTCGACGCCGAGTTCGTGTATGAAGACGACCGCGTGGTCGCCTTTCATGACATTGCGCCGCAGGCGCCCGTGCACATTCTCATCGTTCCCAGGAAGCAGATTCCCATGCTCGACGACCTCAATGAGGAAGACGAAGCGCTCATGGGGCACATGGTGTATGTGGCGAGCAAACTGGCGCGCACCCTGAAACTCGATCACGGCTACCGCCTCGTGATGAACTGCAATCATCAGGGGGGACAGACCGTCTTCCACATTCACATGCATCTCCTTGGCGGACGCCAGATGCAGTGGCCCCCGGGCTGACCATCCACCGCATGCACGGAGAGAACTCATGGCACGATACAAACGGCACATCCTCATCTGCGAGAACGTTCGCGACGAAGACCACCCGCGCGGCTCCTGCGGAAGAAAATGCGCGGAAGACATTCGCATCGCGTTCAAAACCGCGCTGAAAAACCGCGGCATGACGACGACGTACCGCGCGAACAAATCCGGCTGCCTCGACGCCTGCGAACACGGGCCCGTGGTCGTGGTCTACCCCGACGGCGTCTGGTACGGCGGCGTGACCGCCGCTGATGTGGATGAAATCATCGAGGAGCATGTCATCGGCGGAAAGCCGGTCACACGTCTTCTGATCGACGACAGACGATTTCAGCAGGAATTCGAATAAGCCCCCCGGCGACTCCCCCTACATTTCCGCGTCGCTGCGCACCTGAACGAGCATGTTCAGCACCTCGCGCACGGCCCCGTGTCCCCCGCGATGCCGCGAGACGAAATGCGCCGCCATGCGCGCGCTGGGATGCGCGTTCGACGGCGTGGCGGCAAATCCCACCTGGCGCAGCACGGACAGATCGAGAATGCCGTCGCCCATGAAGGCGATCTGTGCGTCGTCGAGTTCGTACAGCATCTTGAATTCATCGTACGCCTCGGCTTTGTCGTACGTGCCGTGGTAGATGTCGTGAATGGACAGTTCACGCGCCCGCGCGATGACGGCATCGGACGCGTGCGTGGTGATGATGCCGAAATGCACACCGATTTTCTGGGCGGCCTGAATGCTGTCGGTGTCCATCATGTGGAACACGCGCGTCTGCAGACCGTCCGGGGTCAGCGTGATGGCACTGTCGGTGAGCACGCCGTCCACATCGAGCAGGAAGGCTTCGATGCCGCGGAGCCGGCGGGCGATCTGGGGATTGATCTGCGGGGTTACTGCAAAAGTCATGGGATCGCTTGTGTAGATTGATAGCTGCGCCGCACCGCATCCACGTCCCGCACCTGTGTCAGCAGGGACTCGAGCATGGAAAGCGGGAGCTGGCTGCCCGCGTCGCTGCGTGCGCGGGAAGGATCGGGGTGGGTTTCGACGAACAGGGCGTCGATGCCGACGGCCGCGGCAGCGCGGGCGAGGGGAAAGATGAACTCGGGGCGTCCGCCGGACGTACCTCCGAGGGAAGGGATCTGCACCGCGTGCGTGCAGTCCATCACCACCGGATAGCCGAGCGCGCGCATCTGCACCAGTCCGCGCATATCGACCACCAGGTCATGATACCCGAAGCTCGTACCGCGTTCGCAGAGCATGATGTCGGTGTTCCCCGTGCTGGCCACCTTGTCCGCCGCGTGACGCATGTCACCGGGAGCGAGGAACTGGCCTTTCTTTATATTGACGGCTCTGCCCGTCTCCCCCGCGGCGAGCAGCAGGTCTGTCTGCCGTGAGAGGAAGGCCGGAATCTGAAGTATGTCCACCACGGACGCGGCCTCGCGCACGTCGTCCACGTCATGCACGTCGGTGACGAGAGCGAGCCCGAACTGGCTGCGCACCTCCTCGAGTATGCGCAGCGCCTCCTCACGGCCCAGCCCGGTAAAGGCGTCAATGCTGGTGCGATTGGCTTTCTTGAACGAAGACTTGAACACGGCAGGCATTTCCAGGCGGTCGCTGACACGGCGCACGGTCTCGGCGGTATGCAGAATCATGTCCCTGTCCTCGACCACACAGGGTCCGGCCAGCAGCAGCAGCGGGGCGTCGCCGCCGACGGCATGCGGTCCGGCGCTGATGGCCGGGGGAACGCTGTTTTCCGGTCCGCTCATGAATTGTCTCCTTGCATTCCTTCTTCGAGGCGGGCCGTGCGGTCCGCGAGTTTGAGTTTTTCGACGACTTCCCCGAGTACGCCGTTCATGACGTCGGTGAGATTGTAGACGGTGAGTCCGATGCGATGATCGGTGAGACGGTTCTGCGGGAAATTGTACGTGCGGATCTTGTCCGAGCGGTCGCCGCTGCCGACCATGGATTTGCGGGCGGCGGATATCTCCGCGTTCTGCGCGGCGGCGCGCTGCTCGTAGAGGCGGGCGCGCAGCACTTTCATCGCCTTCTGGCGGTTCTTCAGCTGGGATCGCTCCTCCTGGCAGGAGACCACGATACCGGTGGGGATATGGGTGAGTCGGACCGCTGTTTCCACTTTGTTGACGTTCTGTCCGCCCTTGCCGCCCGCACGGAAAATATCGGTTCTGAGATCGTTCTCGTTGATGTCGACGTCGACGTCCTCCACCTCGGGGAGCACGGCGACAGATGCGGCGGAAGTGTGGACGCGGCCGCTGGCCTCGGTGGCCGGCACGCGCTGCACCCGGTGCACACCGCTCTCGAATTTCATCGTCCCGTAGACGCCGTCACCGCTGAG
>CAJXSA010000076.1 GCA_913060595.1 uncultured Ignavibacteria bacterium | reverse complement strand
GGCGCACGATCTGGTACTGCGCCTGGTTGGTGTCCTGGTACTCGTCGATGAGAATGAAGCGGAACTGCTTCTGCCAGCTCTCCAGCACGTCGGGATGCTCGTCGAGCAGGCGGATCGGGTGCAGGATGAGGTCGTCGAAGTCCATGGCGTTCGACGCCCGCAGGCGCTTCGCGTACTCGGCGAAAACCTCGGCGACTTTCTGCTCGAAAATGTCGAAGGCCTTGTCCGCCATGTCGGCGGGGGACATCATTTTATTCTTCGCGGCACTGATGGCGTGGCGCACGGCGGAGGGCGACACCTGCTGCGTGTTGATGTTCAGGTCGTTCATGATCGCCTTGATCACGCCCTGCGCGTCCTCGGTGTCGTATATGGAAAAGCTGCGGTGAAAGCCGATGCGCTCGGCGTCGCGCCGCAGCAGACGGGCGAAGGTCGCGTGAAACGTCCCCATCCATATACGCTTCGCCGCCTCGCCGGGCACCACGGTCTCGATGCGCTCGCGCATTTCGCGCGCGGCCTTGTTCGTGAAGGTGAGGGCGAGGATGTTGTGGGCGGGCACGCCGGCCTGCAAGAGGTAGGCGATGCGGTAGGTGAGGACGCGGGTTTTGCCGCTGCCGGCCCCCGCGATGATCATCACGGGACCTTCCAGCGTTTTGACGGCCTGCTTCTGGACGTCGTTCAGTTCACGAAGAAAAGACATCAGCGCTATCGGATAACAGCCCGGGGGCTGGGATGAGACAAAGGTGACGCGAAAAAACAGTCAATGCCTGCCGCGCGCATGGAGGTGCGGCTTCCCTGGGAATACGGCGCTTGCTGCCGCCCGCGGAGGCGGCTGCAGGCCGCGCTACTTTTCGGGACGCATGGTCGGGAACAGGATGACGTCGCGGATGGACTCCGCTCCTGTCAGCAGCATGGTCAGCCGGTCGATGCCGATGCCGAGTCCGGCCGTCGGCGGCATGCCGTATTCCAGCGTTTCGACATAGTCCTCGTCGAAGGTCATGGCCTCGTCGTCGCCGCGGGCCCGCAGGCTCGCCTGCTCGACGAAGCGCTCTTTCTGGTCGATGGGATCGTTGAGCTCGGAGAAGGCGTTAGCGATCTCCTGGCCGTTGATGTACAGCTCGAAACGCTCGACCAGTCCCTGCTCGGTGCGGTGCTTCTTGGCCAGCGGGGAAAGCTCGAGCGGGTAGTCGGTGATGAAGGTCGGCTGAATCAGCTTGTCCTCCACGCGCTCGGAGAAGATTTCGTCGATGATCTTGCCCGGACCGTCGCTGTCCTCCAGCTCCACCCCGAGACGCTTCGCGGCCGCGCGCAGCTCGGCTTCGTCCTTGCCGCGCAGGTCCTCGCCCGTGTGTTCCTTGATGGAATCGAACATGCTCAGTCGCCGGAACGGCGGTGTGAAGTCGATTTCCTCGCCGCCGACCACGGCGCTGTTCGTGTTGTTGACCGCTTTGTTGATGGTGAAGAGCATTTCCTCGACCAGTTCCATCATCCACCGGTAGTCCTTGTACGCGACGTACAGCTCCATCATGGTGAATTCCGGGTTATGGTTGCGGTCCATGCCCTCGTTGCGGAAATCCTTGCTGATCTCGTACACGCCGTGGAAGCCGCCCACGATGAGGCGCTTCAGGTACAGCTCGTCGGCGATGCGCAGGTAGAGCGTCATGTCCAGCGCGTTGTGATGCGTAACGAAGGGACGCGCCGCGGCGCCGCCGTACAGCGGCTGCAGCACCGGCGTCTCCACCTCGATGTAACCGCGTCCGTCGAGGAACTGCCGCATGCTGCGGATCAGCTGCGAGCGCTTAATGAACACGTCCTTCACCGAGGGATTGAGGATGAGGTCGAGGGGACGCTTGCGGTAGCGCAGTTCCTTGTCGGCGAACTGGTCGTAGACCACCTTGTTGCCGTCCTCGTCGG
Source organism: uncultured Ignavibacteria bacterium (assembly GCA_913060595.1). Taxonomy (GTDB): domain Bacteria; phylum Bacteroidota; class Ignavibacteria; order SZUA-365; family SZUA-365; genus BM516. The sequence goes on along the minus strand of CAJXSA010000076.1, from coordinate 10,606 downwards.
TCTTTTCCTTCGGCACGGGCAGGGGACGAAGCGACTTGGCCAGCAGCTCGATTTCCTTCGCGTGCACCGACACCTCGCCGGTGCGCGTGCGGAAGACAAAGCCCCTGACGCCCACGATGTCGCCGATGTCGAGCAGCTTGAACATCTTGTAGCTGTCCTCGCCCACCTCGTCGCGCTTGACGTAGATCTGCAGCTTGCCGGTGTGATCCATGATATGCGTGAAGGAGGCCTTCCCCATGCGGCGGATGGTCATGATGCGTCCCGCGACGGCGACGTCGCGCTGCGGATCGTCGTCCGAGAAGGAGGCGAGCACCTCCTGCGCCTCGGCGTCCACCGGGAATTCGTATGCGTAAGGCTGCACGCCGTGCTGCTGCAGCTCGTGGTACTCTTCGCGGCGACGCCGCATGAGATCGTTGAGGTCTTCGGTCTGACCGTGTTCCATGGAGTTCCGTCGGTTTCGTTCGTGGTACGTAGGATATAAAACTTACGCACGGCGCCTCGTAAATCCAATTGCGCGGGCTGCGCCGCTGCGCGGCAGAGACAGGCAACCGCCTTGCATGCCGGACCATATTATGACTATATTCGGTTCGAACAGCAGGAGACAATTCATGAAGCTTTCCGAACAGGTCCGGCCCGTCAGCTACTTCAAGGCCAACGCCGCGGAGATGCTCCGCGCCGTGCGCGACGGCGGCGCCCCGTATATCATCACGCAGAACGGGGAAGCCCGGGCTGTGCTGATGGACATCGACCGCTACGAGGAGACGCAGGAAACAATGGCCCTGCTCAAGATACTCGCCCTCGGTGCACGCCAGGTCGAGGAGGGCGCGGTGCACCCCGCCGGCGCGGCCTTCGACCGTCTGCGCGACGCGCTGCGGGAGGAATAATGCCGTTTTCGGTTTTTCTTACCGACGACGCGCTGCGGGATCTCACGGAAATCCGCGATTATATCGCCGGACGAAACGGTCCCGAACGCGCTGCGGCCGTGCTCGACGCCATGGAGAAGCGAATGCAGCGACTGAGCGCCCACCCGGAGCGGGGACGCATTCCGCGTGAGCTGCAGGAAACGGGTCTGCGGGATCTCCGGGAGATATTCTTCAAACCGTACCGCATTCTGTACCGCATCGTGGATGTCCGCGTCTACGTCCTGCTCATCGCCGACGGCAGGCGGGACATGCAGACGATGCTGCAGCGCCGCCTGCTGCGGGACTGATCTATCCGGGCGGAGCCCGCAGCGCGGCGGTTCCGAATTTCCCCACATATGGTTGATTTTTCTTCCGCCGCCTGCTATATTTGTACTCTGTATTAGTTGCGCCTGTAGCTTAATTGGATAGAGCACCTGACTACGGATCAGGAGGTTCGGGGTTCGAGTCCCTGCGGGCGCGCAGCCAGCAAGTCCCTCACAGTGAGGGATTTGCTGTTTTATCACGATCCGAACGCAGACACATAGAACAGGAGGACAGTGATGCAGGCCATTGCCCAGACCAACTTTGAAAACCTGAAACTCTTCCGCCGCGGCAAGGTTCGCGACGTCTACGACCTCGGCGACAAACTGCTCATCGTGGCCACCGACCGCCTGTCGGCCTTCGACGTGGTGCTGCCGGACCCGATTCCCCTGAAGGGAACGGTGCTGACGCAGATCTCGAAGTTCTGGTTCGACCGTACGACGCATATCACCCCGCATCACTGCATTTCCACCGTGGTCGAGGATTATCCCTCCTCCGTCGGTCCGTACGCCGCGCAGCTGAAAGGCCGCAGCATGCTGGTCAAGAAGACGCAGCCGCTGGCCATCGAATGCGTGGTGCGCGGCTACCTGACCGGCAGCGGACTCAAGGAGTATCGCCGCTCGCAGTCGGTCTGCGGCATCCCCCTCGGCGAAGGACTCGTCGACGGCTCCATGCTGCCCGAGCCGCTGTTCACGCCTTCGACCAAGGCCGAAGAGGGACATGACGAGAACATCGACTTCGACACCGCCGCCGGCATCATCGGCCGCGAACAGGCGGAGAAAGTCCGCGACCTGAGTATCGCCCTCTACAGCTTCGCGCGGGATTTCGCCCGCGAACGCGGCATTATCATCGCCGACACCAAGTTCGAATTCGGCGTCGACGACAACGGCGACATCATCCTCATCGACGAGGCGCTCACGCCCGATTCTTCGCGCTTCTGGCCGATGGAGGGCTACGCCCCCGGACAGTCGCAGCCGAGCTTCGACAAGCAGTACGTGCGCGACCATCTCGAAGCGGTGAACTGGGACAAGACCCCGCCCGCACCCGAGCTGCCGGCGGACGTCATCGCGAAGACCACGGAGAAATACATCGAGGCCTTCCGCCTCGTCACCGGCGAAACACTGAAGATCTGACGGCGGACATGAGCACGCTTACCCCGAAACTGCCTTTCAACGACCACAAGCATCCCCCCACGCGGCCGGAAATCGACCAGCAGCTGGGCATGCTGCCGGCCATCGAACTCAAGCGCTTCGAGCATCAGCTCGAACTGATCGAGGAGCAGATCAACTGGTCCCTGCAGTGGTATGAGAACGAGGCGGGCTGGGGCTACCGCGCCTCCTATCGTTCGCGCGTGGTCTGCGTGCTGCATTTCTTCAAGGGCTTTTTCTCCGTCACCCTCTCGGTACCCATGGCCGAAAGCGACGACTACCTCGCGCTGAAAAGCACCACGCCGCTCGTGCGCACCGCCTTCGAGCATTACAAGCCGTCGGCGAAGATGAAGTGGGTGACATTCAACATCAGCCGCCGCGAGGACGTCGACGCCGTCATCGCCATCGTGCGGAAGAAAATGGACGACCTGCGGAAGAAAACCGGGAAGTAGTACCCGCTGCGTCCCTGCCTGATTTTTCCATTTTCCCGCGCCCGCTCGCAGCATACTTTTCTCCCTGCGGATCCGATCCGCAGGGAGATTTCATTTATAGGGAGAACTGTCATGTCCACGCTCGAACAGCGCTACTTCCGCGGCGACGCGGAGGACGCGTCCCATCACGTCTACTCGTTCCTCACCTGCCGTCTTGCCCATTCCATCCCCTTCTCGGCCCGCGAGCAGCTCATGCGCTACCGCTGCAGCTGCGAGCAGCAGCGGCAGTCCGCCGACGGACTCGGCCAGGAAAGCGCGGCGGATATCTCGGCGCAGCTGTTCCGTTTCTGGGACGGCCTGCTCGGGACTTCGCCCGGTCCGACCTGGCTCGGACACCCGGCCGTGGCCGAATTCACGCAGGTGTCGCTGCACGCCATGGAAGGCGTGCTTTGCCGCCTCGAGGGCTACACCATCCTGCCCACGCATCTGCATGTCTGCTACAGCCAGGACCTCGCGCTCCGCAGCGGTCCCGCGCCCACGCATGTGTCCGACGCGCTCAAAACCCCGGTGGCGCATTTCGCCGCACGCGTGCTCGACCTCCGCGGACCGTTCTGGCAGGAGGAGGACTATCACCGCATCCTCCGCGGACGCCGCGAGGTCGACAGCATCCTGCGCTACATCCGCCGCGACGCCGTGCGGAGCGGCCACGCCGCCCACCCCGCCGACTGGCCCTGGACCTGGTGCCGCGGGGAGGAGGTCACACCGCGCATGCTGCCCTAGCACCGGGGGGGCAGTGCTGCCCGGGATCCCACAGGTACATGGATTGAATTCCCTCAGCACGAAGCATCGCGGGCACTTGCACTCATCGATGAGGCCGTCATACATGATGCCTGTCTCTTAGGGAATTCAATCCATGTACCTGCCGCCTCGGGGAGGGACGTCCACACCGATGTGAGCATCCACTCCCCCCAGGATGCTCGTGCGATGCTGTCAACATCTCAGGAGAAGGCTCATGGGTACGCTGGATTATCAGAGACTGCGTGGGGCGCGTCTGCCGCACTATCAGTTCGGTTGTGCCGAGGTGTTCATCACCTTTCTGGTCAAGCGGGTCGGACATCCAACGTCACGGCATCGCGTGCTTGATCTCAGGAGGGATCGCTACGCGGCGATTCTCCGCGCGGTACTGCAGCGGTATGACGGAAAGCTGTACAGACTGCATGCCTGGGTGATCATGCCGGACCATGTTCATCTGCTGCTCAATCCGGTCGTGAGGCATGGGACCCCCGTTTCGCTGAGCATGATCGTGCATACGATCAAGCGCGTGAGCGCCGCGAGAATCAACCGCCGCAGGGGCGATTCCGGCAGTATCTGGCAACCGAACTACTGGGACTCGACGATCCGGAACAAAACGCACTACCGACGCGTCCGGCGCTACATCCGCATGAACCCGGTGAAGAAGGGGCTGGTCAAGTCCCCGGGGGAGTGGGAGTGGATGGGTTGACTCAGAGCACCAACCCCACAAAAAACACCGCCGCGAGGAAGGCGATGAAGTCGGCGAGGAGGCCGGTGGGAAGGGCGTGCCGGGTGTTGCGGATGCCGACGGCGCCGAAGTACACGGCGAGCACGTAGAACGTGGTCTCGGTGCTGCCGTAGAGTGTGGAGACAAGCACGCCGATGAAGCCGTCGGTGCCGTAGGCCTGCATGGTCTCGGTCATGATGCCCAGTGAGCCGCTGCCCGATAAGGGACGCATGATGGCCATGGGCAGGGCTTCGGCGGGAATGCCGACGAAGTCGGTCACGGGACGCACGAGGGTGATGAACACGTCCATCGCGCCGCTGGCGCGGAAGATGGCGATGGAAACCAGCATCAGCACGAGGTAGGGAATGATGCGCACGGCGATCTGAAAGCCCTCCTTGGCGCCCTCGACGGCCACCTCGTAGACTTTCACTTTCTTGAAGGCGCCGTACACGAGGAAGAACAGCATCAGCGCCGGTATGGCCAGCGCGGAGATGACGGAGACGAGTGTGCGGAAGATATCCATCAGTTCGCCTCCGCACGGTCAAAACGGAACATTTTCACCCGGGACAGCAGCTTGGCGATGGTCACCGCGAATATCGTGGCCGTCAGCGAAGCGAGAAAGGACGTGCCGATGATGAAGGCCGGATCGGAGGATCCGGCCGCCGCGCGCACCGCGATGGCGGTGGCGGGGATCAGCGTGACGCACGAGGTATTGAGTGCGAGGAAGGTCACCATGGCGTCGGTGGCCACGCCGGATTTCGGGTTGAGCTTCTCCAGCTCTTCCATGGCCTTGAGACCGAAGGGCGTGGCGGCGTTGCCGAGTCCGAGCATGTTGGCCGAGATGTTCATGATCATCGATCCCACGGCGGGATGCTCGGCGGGCACGTCGGGGAAGAGGCGCACGGTGATCGGACGCACCAGGCGCGCGAGATGCGTGATAAGTCCGGCTTCCTCGGCCACTTTCATCACGCCCAGCCACAGCGCCATGATGCCGATCAGTCCCAGCGCGATCTCCACCGCCAGTCCCGCGATTTCGAAAGCGGCGTTGGTGACCTTGCGCAGGTAGACGAGGGAGACGTCGTCGATGCGCATCTCCCAGCCCGCGCCCGCGCGGCGCAGGTTGGCCGCGAGCGTCTCCCCGCCGCCGAGGGCCTCGGCCATGACGGTGAAGCGTTCCGCTTCGGTACCGCGCACGTCGATCTGCGCGGAGGCACTGCCGTCGTCGCGGAAAGTGACGCGCGCGGGCAGCGCGGCGTCGGTCGAGATGGCGTCGGTGGAGAAATGCGCGCGCAGTTGCGCGACGCTGACATGCAGCGTGGCCTGCACGGCCGTGCCCTGACCGGCGCCGGTCACCTCCCCGTCGGGACCTTCGAGGCGCACCTCCCAGGGAATGCCGTTGCCGAAGCTGTTCTGCGTGACGTCGTACACGTCGCGTCCCGCGGCCGTCAGAATGCCGATGACGATGAGGGCGAGCCAGATGTGATTGAGCATAGGCGCCGTGTGAATGGTTGCTTATGGGGACGCGGACCTCACCGGCCGCGCCGGAAGGATCAGCGCATGATTTCCGTGCGCACGCCCTTGACGACGTAGTCGCCGTCGTCGATGACGCGCACTTCGTCCTCTTCCACGCTCACGCCGATAAAGCGGCACACGCCCTCGTTGTCGGTCATGGCCGTCAGGGCGTGGTTGAGCTGCACGCGCACGAAGGACGCCGGCTTGCCGGCCGCGTCGTGCACGGTGACTTCCACCATTTTCGTGCCCTCGGTGCCGTAGCCCTCGTCGGCGAGAATGGAGGCGTACATGGCCCAGGCGATGTTCCAGCTGAACAGCGGGGCGAGCTGCTGCGCGTAGGTACGGTTCGAAGGCACGGGCAGCGTCACGCTGATCTGCTGCCGGTTCTTCAAATCCTCGCGCCAGGGGATGCGCAGCACGAAGCGGTTGAGACCGATGCCGGTGAACTGCGGAAAAATTCGCTGCATGCGCACGCCGAAATTCCTGCTGTCCGAGCGCGCGTTGGCGCGCAGGGTGATCACGCGGTCCGAGCCGCTGACGCCGAACTGGAACACCGGGGCCTCGGGGTACAGCGCGAGGACGTCCTCGAGCGTCTGCTTCCCGTCGGTCACCGGCACGATCACGCGCGCGCCGCTGGCGGTGAGCAGCTGACGCAGATGCCGCATGCTCATGGCGTCGACGCGGTCCTGCATGTTCTCCGTCGCGTCGGGGATGTCGAGGATGACGGTCTTGCCGCGCAGGGCGCCGTGCGCCACCGGCGAGAGCAGCACCGGGTCCTGTATGGGACGTCCGCTGAGCTGCTCTTCACGTCCGAAATACCCGGTCGCGCTGATGACCACGCGCATGTTCTCGGTGTCCTTGCCCGCGACGATGTACACGCCCTCGTCGTTGCTGCGCACCACGCCGCCGCCGGGCAGTTCCACGGTGGCGCCGGCCACGGCCTTGCCGTCAGTGCTCATGACGATGCCGCGCGTGTATTTCGCGTCCGTCGACGTCGTGATCAGTCCCTCGGTTTTCACCGGTCCGTTGGTGGCCTCAAAGGTCACGCGTTCGGCGCGGCCGGGATATACGTTCACCCGCGCCATGCCGTTTTCCAGCGTCAGCATCGTGTCGATGCCGCTGCTGGTGCGGAAGCGGATGGGCAGTCCGTCGGGCACCGAGCTGCCCGTGCTGTCGAGCGCGAGCACTGTGACCATGCTGAAGGCGCTGCGGTCGGGCGGCACGATGGCCGGATCGGCGGTGGAGCGCAGCTGCACCGGGGGATTGCCCACGGCGAAGTACAGCTCGAAAGGCGCCGAGGAATTACCGTTGCTGTTGCGCACCTGCGCGGTCAGGTGATGATAGCCCTGCGAAAGTTCGGCAAAGGGACTGACGGTGATCTTCCCGGTCTTCCGGTTGAAGGTGAAGCCCTGCTCGCTGCCGTCGATGTAGACGAGAATGCTTTCGTCGATGATGTCGGCGCGGTCGCGCACCTGAATCTCGATTTTCGGCGTGTTTTCCCGAAACACGCGCGGGGAGGTGTAGGCCAGGCGCGGAATGCCGGCCTCGAAATACTTGCCGATGCCGCGGAATATGCCCCAGGCCTGGATGTCGTTGAACTCCGGCAATTTGAGGCGCTGCTCTTCGTAGGCGCTGGTGAAAAAGCCGCATTCCACCAGGGCGGCCGTCATCGTCGTGTTGCGCAGCACGGAGAAGCCCTTGCCGGGATACAGCAGGTAGTCGGACATCGTGCCGTCGAAGGAGGCCAACGGACCGGGATTGCCCATCACATAGGCCAGATCCCGCTGAATGTACTTCGCCAGGTCCCTGCTCGAGGGCGCGTAGCCCATTTCTCCCGGACGCGAGTGATAGAACGTCGCCGTGTAATTCGTGTAGGGATTGCCGGCGGCGTTGTGATGGATGGAGACGAAGATGTCGGCGTTGTTGGCGTTGGCCTGCTCGGCGCGCGCCTCGAGCGGCACGGTTTTGTCCATCTCGCGCGAGAGCATGACGTTGGCCCCGGCCTTTTTCAGGTAGTCGCGCAGCGTGAGCGCCACGCGCAGGTTGACGTCGGCCTCGACAACGTCCTCGCCGGGACCGATGCCGTCGCGGTCTTCTCCCCCGTGGCCGGGATCGACGAAGACGGTGACGTCGCGCAGCACCTCGCGGTAAGAGGCGATGGCCGAGTCACGCTTGAAGGCGTCCTTCCAGTCCGGCGGTTTGACGTAATACACCGAGGGACCGCAGGCGGAAAGCAACAGGGCGAGCAGAACGGCCGAAAATACGGGCGGAATAAACGATTTCATAAATGGCGTCTGTAACTGCATTATCAGGGAAATATACCCAGACGCGGGGTGCAGGACAAGCATTCTCCGTCCGCGCGCTTGCGCGTGGTCCCGCAGATTCGCACCTTGTCCCCATGCTCACACCCGAACAGTTCTACGACGACCTGGCGCCGGATTACGACGCGATGACGCAGTTCGATGCGCGCCTGGAAAAACAGAAATCCGTGCTGGAAAACGTGCTCGGCCGCCTGCCCGCCACGCAGGTGGTGGACATGGGCTGCGGGACGGGTGTGCACGCGGTGGCGCTGGCGCAGCTCGGCTGCGCGGTGACGGGGGTGGACCTCTCCGCGGGCATGCTCGCGCGCGCGCAGGCGCATGCCGACCGCCTCGGGGCGACCGTGCGCTTCGTGCACGGCGATTTCCTCGCGCCGCTGGCCGGCGAAGCGGCCGACCTTCTGCTCTGTCTCGGGAATTCCATTCCCCATCTCCCTTCCCGCGCCGCCCTCGCCGCCGTGCTCGCGCACTGGCGCGGGCTGCTGGCACCCGCGGGACATGTGCTGCTGCAGCTGCTCAACTACCGCCGCGTGCTCTCCGCCCGCGAGCGCATCGTCAACATCCACCGCGAGGATTCCCGCACCATCGTGCGCTTCTACGACTTCCTCGACGACGCGCTGCAGTTCAACATTCTCACCATCGACACCGGCACTCCGCCCGGACACTCCCTGCGCAGCACGCGGCTGCAGCCCTTCACCGACCGCGACCTGGTGGAAGCGGGGCAGACGGCGGGCTTCGCGTCCGTCGGCGTGTACGGGGGACTCGATTTCCGCCCCTTCGACACCGAACAAACCGATTGCGTCCTCGTCGCGACCACCTAATTTCCCTGCAAAGCCCACCCCAGCGATCTTATCAGCTCATTCCACCACGGGCAGTCCGGGTACCTGTGCCTTGCGTCCCTTGATGCGCTCCCAGAGCACTTCGAGGATTTCGCCGTAGCCCTCGGGCTCCGGGAATTCCTGCCGCAGGGTCAGCCGCTCCGTACCTGCGCCCCCGCTTTCGAGCAGGGCGAAAGTGAAGGTGAAGGCGAGATCGCGCGGGGGCCCCATGCCGAAGCTGTGCGCGGGCATGCCCATGTCCATGTCGCCGAAACGCAGGTCGCGGAAATAAAGCGCGCCCTCGGGCGTCTGCTGCACGTTGAACCAGTCCTCGGAAAACCAGCGCAGCGTTTTGATGGCCCGCTGATCCTCAATGTCCCGCAGGAGGTGATCGTTGCGCGGCACGAACCAGAAAGGAATTTCCGCCGTCTCATCCAGCAGTGAATGATAGCCGATCCAGTAGCCGTCATGCGTCTCCGCCACGGCGCGCCAGAGCACGGTGTTGAAGGGCGTGGATGTGACCATCAGGCGTTCGGGCGTGATGTCCTGCCGCTCCAGCGCCCGCTCGAAACTGTCCACCGCGCTGAACTTGAACAGCAGCGCCACGATGACGTACGCCGTGGCCAAGATGATGCCGATGGCGTTGCGGAAAAGCTTGGCGCGCACTTCGCCGGGGAAGAGCGAGAGAATCAGGAAAAACAGCAGGGGCAGGGTGAACAGCGGGTCGATGATGAACAGCACGTTCCACTCGAACTGCCGGTTGGAAAACGGCGCGAGTATCTGCGTGCCGTAAACGGTGAGCAGGTCGATGAGTATGTGGCTGCCGATGGCGAGGAAGGTGAAGAGGGCGGCTTTTTCCACGGTCACTGCCCGCCGGTGCACGCGGGAGATCAGCCAGCCGAGCAGCGGTGTGAGCACCACGGTGAGCAGTATGCTGTGCGAGATGCCGCGATGCCAGGTCAGCTGCGAGATCTCGTCCATGAGAGGATATGCCAGCACGTCGAGATCCGGCAGGGCGCCGGCGAGCATGCCCCAGAGCACGGCCTTGTTGCCGAGTTCGCGGTTCATGGTGGCCTGACCCACCGCGCCGCCGAGCGTGACCTGTGTTACGAAATCCATGGCTGCGTGTCTCCGCGCCGTGACTGATGCTGCGTTTCACTGCCCGCCGCTGCGTCGCAGGTCCTTTCACGGACGCACGCGCTGCTCGCGGCAGGAACGAAGTGCGGTCAGCGTTCCGCGTTCTTGTTCACGTAGCGGTCCAGCACGTAACAGAACACGCCGAAGGCGCGGACGGCCTGGGACTGCGGATGGACGGTGCCGACTTCGTCTACACCATAACCGTCTTCCCCGCCGTTGGGGTTCCATCCGTTGCGAATGCCGTGGTCGGCGCTTCGGTGCAGCATGACGCGGGCCTTGCCGAAATGGTTGGTCCACACGTGCTCGAGCATGCGCTCGACCCTGGTGGGAATGTCCGGAAGCTCATCCGGCGCGATCATGTAGGCGTCGAGGATGAAATTCACGAAGGCGCCGTTGCCGTCCATGCGCAGCTGGTAAAAATGTTCGGGATCCACCCAGCCGGTTTCCGGATCCATGATGCGGCGGGCGGTGGCCACGGCGATATCGCGGTACTTCTCGTC
>CAJXSA010000075.1 GCA_913060595.1 uncultured Ignavibacteria bacterium | reverse complement strand
AAACGGAAGCCGGGCTGCGCAAGACCAACGCGCAGCTGGACGATCTGTCCGCGCTCCTGGTCGAGAGCGCGGAGACGCTCAAGCGCATCGCGGACAAGGCGGATACCGCCATGGGAAGCACGAGCCGCATCACCGCGGAAGCCGCCACCCTGATGGAGAACATCAACGAAGGGGAGGGCACGCTCGGCGCACTGATGAAGGACCGCAGCCTGTACGACTCGCTCGTGACGCTGCTCTCGACGCTGACCGACGTGGGCTACGAGGCGGGCAACGCCGCCAACCAGGCGGCCAACAGCCTGCACGCGATGCGGGAGCACTGGCTGTTCGGGCGCGTATTCGCAGGCGAGAACTTCGAAGAGGAGGAGCCGCCGCATTCCGCGTACCAGAGGAAACTGCGACTGCTCAACCAGAAACTGCGGGAGCTCGACGAGCGTGAAAAGCGCCTGCAGGCGCGTGAACGTCAGCACGAACAGGGCACGCCGCAGCAGTCTCCGCAGATGGGAGGGGGGAAGCAGGTTCCGCAGGAATGACGACGCTGGTGCTCGGACATCTGGTCCTCGATGAAATCCACGCCTTCGACGGCAGCGTCTTCCACGCCGCCGGCGGCATCACATTTCCCCTCGGGGCATTTCACGCCCTGGCGGAAAACGGTGACCGCGTCATCCCGGTATTTCCCTACGGCAGCGATGCCGCGGATACTGTTCGTGACCTTGCCGCTCGTTTCACAGGGGTGGATTTCGCATCGTGCTGGCCGGTGGCGGAAGGAAACACGCGCGTGCGCCTTTTTCATGAATCTCCCACACAGTACAACACGCAGCTTGTCCGCAGTCTCCCTCCAATCCCTCCGGAGCGCTACGCCTCCGTGCTCAGCGACGCCGACCTCGTGTACTGCAACCTGATGACGGGCGACGACATTCTGCCCGCCGACGCCTCCGCGCTGCGCGGGGAGGGACGCCTCGTCTTCATCGATCTTCACATGATCGCATACCGCGTACACGGAAACGGACGGCGTGAGCCGGCTCCCGCGGCGGAATGGAAGCAGTGGGTGTCATCGGGCGACATCGTGCAGTGCAATGCCCGCGAATTTTCGGCACTCACCGGGGGCATGGAAGCGGATGCCGGCATGATGCAGGAGCTTCTCGCGGAAACCGGCACGGGGATGTTCATCGTGACGCGGGGAGAGGACGGGGCGGACATACACGCGCCCGGCGAATCGATGCGCCATATTCCTGTCGTCGCCCCTGACACCGTGGTCGACCCCACCGGCTGCGGCGACACCTTCGGCGCCACCTTCGCATATCTGCGCGCAGGAGGCGCGTCCGTCGACGCGGCTGCGGCCGAAGCCGCGGCGGCCGCGGCCACCGTGGTGTCTCTGCCCGGGTCGAGGGGAATGGAAGGCCTGCGCAAACGTCGAAAGGGGGCCGGCGCATGAAAATCATGATCACCGGCGCACACGGACTGCTGGGACAGAAACTGGCGCTCGCGTTCGGTCGGGAGACGTCCGCTGCACTGCTGCTGACCGACCTGCCGCCGCGCAGTTTCTTTGTGCATGAGCGCTTCGATTACCAGCAGCTCGACATCACCCGTCTCGCCGACGTCAAGAGCCTTGTCTCGTCATTCCGCCCCGACGTCATCATCAACACGGCGGCCATGACCAATGTCGACGCCTGCGAGGAAGACCGCCGCGCTTCCTGGCAGCTGAACGTCGACGGTGTCAAGAACCTGCTCATTCCCGCCCGGCGAATCGAAGGCTGCCGCATCGTGCAGCTGTCGAGCGACTACGTGTTCGACGGCCGGCATGCGCCGTACGACGAGCAGTCGCGTCCCATGCCCGTGAGCTATTACGGCCGATCGAAGCTCGCGGCCGAGAACGCGCTTCTGTCATCGCATGTGCCCGGTGCCATCGTTCGCACGCAGGTGCTGTACGGAACCGGTTTCGAGACACGCATGAATTTCGTTTCCTGGGTACTCGCCCAGCTGGAAAAGGGACTGCCGTTTCGCGTCGTGGACGACCAGCGGGGAAATCCCACCATGGCAGACGATCTCGCCTTCGGCATCCTCCGCATGGTCGAAAAAGACTGCCGTGGCGTCTACCATGTCGCGGGACCGGAATCCATCGATCGTTTTTCATTTGCCCGAAAAATTGCCGAAATTTTTGGCTTCGATCCTTCGCTGATTTCTCCGACGACATCGAACGAGATCGGACAGGGGGCCAACAGGCCGCCGGACAGCAGTTTCATCACGCTCAAGTTCACTTCCGAATGCGACGTGCAAATGAGCGACACCGCGCGCGGCCTCGAGCGGCTGCGCCAGCAGTACCGGGAAGGATACTCGCACACGGACCTCCTTTCCGACAGCAGATTCTCTTCAATCAAATAAGGACGGCGAAACATGCTTGATCTCAAGCGTATCCGCGAACAGCCCGACGCAGTCCGTCAGGCCATTCGCAACAAAAACGAAAAGGGTGACGTGGAGGCCGTGCTGGCGCAGGACACGCGTCGCAGGGAAATAATCGCCGAGGTGGAACAGCTCAAGAACACGCGCAATGTCGTCTCCCAGGATATTGCCCGTCTGAAGAAGGAAAAGCAGGACGCGGACGCGCAGATCGCGGAGATGAAAGTGGTGTCCGACACCATCAAGCGCATGGACGAGGAACTGCGGGACGTGGAAGGCGCGCTGCGCGACGCATTGCTGCTGCTGCCGAATCTCGCGCATGAGAGCGTGCCCGTCGGCGCGAGCGACGCGGATAACGCCGACGTGCGCGCATGGACTCCAGACAAGGCCATCGGTCTGACCGAGGAGCCCGAAGTGCCGCTTCTTGATCACATCGAACTGGGAAAAAAGCACCGCATCCTGGATTTCGACCGCGGCGCGAAACTCAGCGGCAGCGGCTTCCCCCTTTACACCGGCGAAGGGGCCACGCTCGAGCGTGCGCTGATCAATTTCATGATCGACGTCCACCGCCGCGATCACGGGTATCGCGAGGTTTTCCCGCCTTTCGTCGTCAATACGGAGTCGATGTACGGCACAGGGCAGCTGCCGAAAATGTCCGAGGACATGTACCGCTGCGCCGAAGACGATCTCTACCTCATTCCCACCGCGGAGGTCCCGATCACGAACATGTACCGCGACGAGATTCTGGACACCGACATGGTTCCCGCGCGTTTCTGCGGCTATTCCGCCTGCTTCCGCCGCGAGGCAGGTTCGTACGGGAAGCAGACGAAGGGCTTCCTGCGCGTGCATCAGTTCAATAAAGTGGAACTTGTCAAATTCGCGCGTCCCGAGGAATCCTATGACGAGCTCGAAGCCCTGGTCGTGGACGTCGAACGCATACTGAAGCTGCTGGAAATCCCGTATCGTGTCCGCCTTCTCTGCACGGGCGACACCTCCTTTTCCTCGGCGAAAACCTATGACCTCGACGTCTGGGCGCCGGCGGAGAAGGCATGGCGGGAGGCGTCGTCCTGCAGCAACTTCGAGGACTTCCAGGCGCGGCGCGCCAACATCCGTTACCGGCCCGACGGACCGAAAAGCAAGCCGGAATTCGTGCACACGCTCAACGGGTCCGGCCTGGCCACGTCGCGTCTCATGGTCGCCATACTCGAAAACTACCAGACCCCGGAAGGAAAAATCATCGTTCCCGAGGTTCTGCAGCCGTACGCCGGTTTTTCCCTCATCGGCTGATCCGCGGACGTTCGTTCATGCGAAAGCTCCTCGGTCGCGTCGCGGGCGAGGAGCTTTTGTCATCCGTTTCGTGTTTGAGAACACATGATACAAGCAATCACCATCGATTTCTGGAATACCATCGTCGATTCGCGCAACGGCGCCGCCCGCCGTGCAGTGCGCGATGCGGCGATGCAGGATGCCTACCGGCACGCAGGCAGGGAGTGGGACGCCGCCGAGGCGGACGATGCGTTTCGCGTGTCCTACGAGTATTTCGAGCGGCACTGGCGCGACGAGCAGCGCACACCGTCCGCGTCGGAATCCCTCGGTGTGATCTGGGAGCATCTCGGCATTTCCGTCGAAGAAGACATGCATGCCCGCGTGGTGCGCAGTTTCGAGGACAGCATACTCGCCGGCATGCCCGGTCTGCTTCCCGGCGCGGCCGACGCGATCGCCGCCCTCGGCGCGCGCTACCGGCTCGCACTCATTTCCGATACCGCGTACTCACCCGGGCGCGTTCTGCGCCAAGTGCTCGAAGCACACGGCGTCGCGCAACATTTCGACTTCCTCACATACTCCGACGAGGTCGGCGTCTCCAAGCCGCATCCGCGCATTTTTGAAACCGCACTCGCCGCCTGCGATGCCGAAGCGGCGCACGCGGTGCACATCGGCGATATCGAGCGCACCGACATTGCGGGGGCGCGGGCGATGGGGATGCGATCGATTCTCTTTCGTGGCGACCCGAGCGGGCGCTACTATGATGAAAACGGGGAAGACCGCACCGCCGCCGACGCGGTGGCTCACGGCTGGCAGGATGTGCTCTCCATTATTTCCACCTTCGATTCCTGAACGGGCGGCAGCGACATGAACGCACTGCGCAGACTCTTTCCGTACTTCCGGCCATACCGCCGCACGCTGCTGTGGGGAGTGTTTTTCATTTTGCTCTCCACGGTGTTCGCCGTCCTCGCTCCGGTGGTCATCCGCAACGCCATCGACAGCCTGGAACAGAACCTGACCGGGGGAAGCCTCTTTCGCTATGCGCTGCTGATCGTGGCCGTTTCCCTGCTGAGCGGGATTTTCCTTTACCTGACCCGGCAGACCATCATCGTGGTTTCGCGCCGCATCGAATACGATCTGCGCAACGATTTCCTTCGGCACGTCGAGCGCCTCTCGCAGAAATTCTTTGCCACGATGACGACCGGTGACATCATGGCGCATGCCACGAACGACATCTCCGCGGTGCGCATGTTCGTCGGTCCCGCCGTGATGTATTCCGCCAACACCGTTTTCAATTTCATCATCATCGTTGCGATGATGCTGAGCATACATCCCCTGCTCACGCTTTACGCGCTGCTGCCCCTGCCGTTTCTCAGCTATGCGGTCAATCGCCTCGGGACACTGATACACAAGCGGTACGAGGACATACAGCAGCACTACGGCACCATGACCGGGCGCATACAGGAGAGCATTTCCGGGATTCGTGTGGTGAAAGCCTACCTGCGCGAAGACTACGAAGCGCGCCTCTTCCACGACATGAGCGAGGAGTATCGGCGCCGCAACATGCGCATGATTCGCATACAGTCGCTTTTCATGCCGATGATCGCGCTGCTCGTCGGTCTCTCCGCCATCCTGATCATCTGGCTCGGCGGCAAGGAAGTCATTGCAAAAACGCTGTCGCTCGGTGAGCTGACACAGTTCATCATCTATCTCGGCATGCTCATATGGCCCATGGCGGCCATCGGATGGGTGGTCAATCTCATTCAGCGCGCCTCGGCGTCGATGAAACGCATTGAGCGCGTGCTCGAAGCGGCGCCGGACGTTGCTGACGGAGAGCACACCGATCATACCATCGACTCGCTGGAAGGGGAGATCGAGTTCGACAGCGTCCGCTTTCGCTACGAGGAACATCTGCCGGACGTGCTGCACGAGATCAGCCTGCGCATCGAGGCGGGAAGCACGCTCGGCATCATCGGCACGACGGGATCAGGGAAAAGCTCTCTCGTCAACCTCATTCCCCGCGTGTTCGACATCAGCGGGGGCAGCCTCCGCATCGACGGTCACGATATCGGGGATATTCCTGTCGATACGCTGCGGCGCAGCATCGCATACGTCACGCAGGAAACCTTTCTCTTTTCGGATACGCTGTGGAACAACATCGCCTACGGCGTGGAAGGCGCCGATGAGGAGGAGGTGCTCTGGGCCGCCGGGGTCGCGCAGGTGGACAAGGACATCGCGGATTTCCCGGAAAAATACGATACCGTGCTCGGTGAGCGGGGCATTACGCTCAGCGGGGGACAGAAGCAGCGTGTCAGCCTCGCGCGCGCTGTGCTGCGCCGTCCGTCAATTCTGATTCTCGACGACGCGCTGTCCGCCGTCGACACGCACACCGAGGAGGAAATCCTGCGGCGGCTGCGCGAGGTCATGGCCGCGCGCACGAGCATACTGATCAGTCACCGGATTTCCACGGTCAAGCAGGCCGATCATATCATCGTCGTCGACGACGGACGCATTGTCGAATCGGGTACGCACGATCAGCTCGTCGATGCCGGGGGCTCGTACGCGGACCTCTACCGGAAACAGCTTCTCGCAGAAGAACTCGAGGGAATGGAATGAGCGATCACGATACCCTGCGCTTGTATTCACTGCGTGAAATGCGGGACATGCTTCTGGGCGCATCGCGTGTGGTGCTGACGACACATATGAATCCCGACGGAGACGCCCTCGGCAGCGAAAGCGCACTGCTGCGTTTTTTGCGTGACAGGGGCGCCGACTGCCGTGTCATCAACTGCGATCCCGTGCCGGACAACCTTACGCTTCTCGATGAAGAAGGGGAATTCGAAACCTGGGATCCCACGCGGCACACGGCGGTGCTCGGGGAGGCGGACTGCGTCGTGGCGCTGGATTTCAATCAGTCGGCCCGCGTCGGTGCAATGGAACAGGCGATGTGCGCAAGCGCAGCGCGCCGTCTCGTCATCGATCATCATCAGCTGCCGCGGCCATTCGCGGACGGCTACCTGTCCGTGACCGACGCATCGTCCACCGCTGAGATCGTGCATGATCTCATAGAGGATGCGGGCGGGGAACTGACCCGCGAGATCGCGCTGGGACTGTACGTGGGGATCATGACAGACACGGGGTCCTTTCGATTCGACCGCACGACACCGCGTGTGCACCGCATCACGGCACGTCTGCTCGAGGCCGGCGTCGATCCCACCGCGGTGTACCGCCGCATCTACGACGAATATCCCGTTGGCCGCACGCAGCTTCTCGGCCGCGTGCTGGCGGGCATCGAACTGCACTGTGCGGGCCGCGCCACCATTTTCCACGTGACGCGTCGCATGCTCGCGGAGACGCGCACGAACCTCGACGACGTCGAAAACATGGTCAACTACGGGCTTTCGATTCGCGACGTCGAACTGACTGCCCTGATCACAGAAATCGACGGGGGATGCAAAATCAGCTTCCGCTCCAGCGGCAGGGTTCGTGTCGATGAGCTGGCAGGACTGTTCGGAGGCGGGGGGCACAGGCTCGCTGCCGGCGCACGCGTCGAAGGCGGCGAGGTGGAGGCGCTGCGCGGACAGATCGCAGAGGTGTTCTGCCGCGCGCTGCGCGACGTCTCAGGCGGGGAATGAGAACGCCCCCGCCGCGTGAGCGGCAGGGGCGCAGGCACCGTTGGGATGGAGGCTCGCAGGGTGCCACAGTGTCAATCGAGGTCAGTTTCGGGGACCGGGACCGCGTCCGTCACATTCGCCACGATCTGAGCGCGGTGGGCCCTGGCGGCGCGCAGCGCGTCCGTCGCGAAACTTCCGCTTCATGTCCTGCTGAATTTCTTTGAACGCTTCCTGCTGCTCGGGGGTGAGCTCATTCATCATCTTCTGATGCGCATCGAAGCGGAGCAGCGACTGCCGGACGCGAAGATCCGCGATGCCGCGGGTGAGCGTCTCGAATTTCGTGCGGTCCGGATTCTCACTGCGCCGCATCTCGGCCAGATCCACGCGCATTTTCCGCATTTCGGCGCGAAGATCGATCATTTCCTTCTGCGTGGTGCTGCGCAGGGCGCGCAGCGTTTCCTGCTGCTGATCGCTGAGATTCAGTTTCTCGATCTGTTCACGCTTCAGATGTCGGGGACGCTCGCCGGGCTGGGCGAAAAGCGGGCCGGCGAAGAGAACAATGAAGAGGAGGGAGAGGATGATTTTTTTCATGGCGTTTTTCCTTGCGCGTTGGTAGTGTCCACTGTAGTTTCGCTTCTTGGACATCGAGGGTAGCGCTGCGGTTTAACGGCCCCGACTTTCGGGTACACGAACATCGACAGGACATCATGCCGGGACAGGACATCACACGCACATCGCTCTGGCGGACGCTGCGGCCCACGCTGCTGCTCGCCCTTGTTCTGCTGTGCGTCGCGGCGGGCATGTTCATCTGGACCTCGGTGCTGACGAGCGTCCGGTACGATGCGGAAATCACACCGCCAGAGCTGTATGCTGCCGGGGGAGAAGAGGCGGTGCTGCGGTTGCAGGGCATCAACCGGCTCGGCGGAGTCATCCCGAACTCTGCGGTTCCCTGCCGGGTGCAGATCACGGAGGGCCACGGACTGGTGACACTCCGCGCCGACGCAGACAGCGTGCAATGGACACTACGCGCAACGGGGGAGGCCGGCACCGTGTCGATGCGGGTGTTCAGCCGCGCCTGGCCGCTTCCCATTTTCGCATACCTGCGCATCACCGCACCGATGGCGCACGCATCACGCATTGCAAGGAGCAGACGATGAAACGCGTTTCAATGATATTCACGGGCGGGACCATCTCGATGACGCTGGATCCGGAAACGGGCGGCGCCGTGCCCTCGCTGTCGGGCGATCAGATCCTTTCCCGGCTCGAAGGCATCTCCGAACTGGCGGACATCCGCTACCGGGAGTTCGGCAAGTATCCCGGTCCCCATGTCACACCGCGCATGATGCGCGACATCGCGCAGATAGCGGCGGAAGAAGCGGCACGGGAGGACGTGCTCGGCGTGATCATCACCCACGGAACCGACACACTCGAGGAAACGGCTTACTACCTGGACCTCGCGCTGGAAACGGACAAGCCCGTGATTCTCATCGGCGCCATGCATCACTCGGAGGATCCGGACTGGGACGGGCCGGCGAATATTCGCGATGCGGTGCTGACCGTGTTGTCGGGACAGTTCCGCGGTCTGGGCGTGCTGACCTGCCTGAGCGGGGAAATCAATGCCGCCAGCGAAGTGACCAAAACGCATACGCTGCAGCGCGACACCTTCATGAGTTTCGACTTCGGTCCGGTGGGACGCATTTTCGAAGGGCGCCCGGTGTACCTGCGGCGTCCCTTCATCCACGACCATCTCGGTCTGCTTGAGCCGGTCGAACCCGTGCATCTGCTGAAATGCTATGCAGGCATGGATGATCAGCCGTTTCGGGGCAGTCTGGCGCAGGGGGCGCGCGGCGTGGTGGTTGAAGCCATGGGCACGGGCAATGTTCCCCCCGGGGCCTATGACGGCATTCTCGCACTGCTCAAGGCAGGCGTTCCGGTCGTGCTGGTGTCCCGCTGTCCCCGCGGAAGCACGGACGAGGTCTACGGGTACTACGGTGCGGGACGCAATCTGCATCGCGAGGGAGTGATTTTCGCCCGCTACCTCAACGGACAGAAGGCGCGCATCAAGCTCATGCTCGCGCTGGCTCGCAGCACCGACAGGGAGCACATCCGCAGCATGTTCGAAGGGAGCTGATACGGCGGAACCCCGCGCATGTGATTGATCGCGGGTCGGGGAAAAGAAAAACGCGGCCGGGAAAGCGGCCGCGTCACATACATCACTGGGAGAACAACATCGATAGGGAGAAAACCGATGTCAGAACGCACATTTCTGGTACACCTGCTGGCGTGCAGGATCCACCTGTATCATGAGCTTCATGATTTTGGGGCGGTCCTTGTAGCCTTCGAGAAGTTTGCAGAACTCACTGCTTTTCGCTTCCAGCCACATCGTGAGCAGGAGGGAGCGCGAACCCGTGCGCGCGAGAATTTCCGCAATGCCTTCGAGGGCCTTGGCCACGGCGCGGCGCGCGAATTCCGGTTCGGTTTCGAGGAAATCGAGTCCTTCGTAGTAGTACCAGTACAGTCCTTCGCGGAAGCGCTCGTACTGGGCGTTCATCAGCTCGGAGAGGAAGTTCATGCGGCTGTACTGATTGGACTGACCCTGCCACTCGGCGGCGTTGCGCGTGCTCTGCGATCGCTGGGCGATGGTGAGCGCCTTCTGATAGTAGGGCGAACCGGCGAGCGGCTCGTAACTGTCGAAGTCCATGCCGAGCGCCAGGAGCATGTAGAAGTCGAGGAAACTGGCGATGTCATTGTACTGGTACTCGTCGTGCACGATGGGCTGTCCCTGCAGATAGCTGAACGACCACTTCGTGTCCATGATGCGGAACATCAGCGACGTCAGCTGCGTGGGACGGCCGTCTTTCCAGATGCGGCGCTGCCCGTCGACCACCACCTGCGCGGTGAATTCACCGCCATCGGTTCCGGAGAGGAAGTTGATGCTCATGCGCACGGGAATCTGGTCCCCGTAGAACTCGACGTCCGTCCACCGATGATTGTTCACGTAATCGTTCACCTTCTGCTCGAACTCGGCAAGGTAGGTTTTCTGCGCCGGGGTGAGAATGTCCATGGTGACCTCGGTGGTCAGCAGGATTTCCTGCGCGCGCAGGGGAGTGCCGGCGGCAGCGAAGATGAAAGCAGCGATAAGAAGAAAGCGCATGAGCGGCGTCGTTTTGAGGTGGACAAGCATTCAGCACGAAAGATAGAAAAAAGGGGACGGGTCGGCAAGGCACGGAAAACGGGACGACAGCCGGTCGCGTGGCTTGTCGCTGCCGTGATCATTTTCCCGGGAATGTGCGGAACGCTGCGGGCGGGCGGTGACCTGCGTCCGCACGCGCCGCGGTCCGCCGCCATGGCGGGAACAGGGATAGCGCTGCATGGCGGCCATCTGCTCAATCCCGCGCTTCTCGCGACAGTACCCTCCGCCGGCGCGGTGCTGCAATGGACACCGTCGCGTTTCGGACTCACAGAACTCGGCGACGCATCCGCGGCGTGGGCGCAGCCGTTCGGCGCCGTGACCGCCCGGCTGTCGGTGCAGCACAGCGGCTTCGACGCCTACCATGAGCTGCGCACGGAAGCGGCGGCGGCCGGACAGGTCGCCCCGCGTCTCCTCCTCGGCGCAGCAGCGGCCATGCAGCATGTATCGATGGCGCGGTACGGCGGCGGCGCGGCCTGGGGAATGGATATCGGGGCGCTGCTGGAGTTCGCTCCGGGACTGTGCTGTGCCGCGGTTGCAGAGAACGTGCTGCAGCTGCCCTTCGCCGAGGACGAGCGCATGCCGGTGCGGCTGCGTATGGGTATGGGCTGGGATGCAGGGGCGCTGCGCATCGCGGCGGATCTCGAAAAGGAAAGCCGGCACGCACTGATGGTCCGGCTGGGCGTCGAGTACGTTTTCGAGCACTGTTTCTTCCTGCGCGCGGGCGTGGGCACCGCGCCCGGCGAGGGGGCGGGCGGCTTCGGTGTGCGCGCCGGATGCTGGGATATCGGGTATGCCGTCGCCGTGCATCCGGACCTGGGATGGACGCACACCGTCGGCATTGGATTTCAACCGTGAGCCCTCGTATCTTTCCGTTCACACCGGGCGGTCGCGCGCAGTCTGCGCAGGTCCGGAGAGGAGCGGACGCATCACCAGTACGAGGATTGACGCAATGAATTTCAATACCCTGCTCTACACCGAAGACCAGCGCATCGCGGTCATCACGATCAACCGTCCCGACAAGCTCAACGCGCTCAACCACGAGACGCTGACAGAGCTCAAGCAGGCCGTGCTCAACGCCAACAGCAGCGACGCGGTGGACGTCATCATCATCACCGGGGCCGGGGAGAAGGCCTTCGTCGCCGGCGCCGATATCAAGGAGCTTTCCAGCCAGGATGCCGTCCGCGGACAGCAGTTCGCGCTGTACGGGCAGGAGGTGTTTTCCACCGTCGAAAACTCCGCCAAGCCGGTGATCGCCGCGGTGAACGGTTTTGCGCTGGGTGGCGGCTGTGAGCTTTCCCTCGCCTGCCACATCCGCATCGCCGCGGAAAATGCGAAGTTCGGGCAGCCCGAAGTGAACCTGGGTGTCATTCCCGGTTACGGCGGCACGCAGCGTCTTGCCCGCATCGTGGGGCAGGGACGCGCCACAGAACTGATACTGACAGGCGACATGGTCGACGCCGCAGAAGCACACCGCATCGGACTGGCGAACAAAACCGCGCCAGCAGGCGAGGCCCTGTCCATGGCAAAGGAAATGGCCGCCAAAATCGCCGGCAAGGGTCAGGTCGCCGTGCGCCTTTCACTCGAAGCACTGCGCTGTGTCCCGCAGATGGGACTGCGCGAAGGACTCGCCACCGAGGCGGCGCTGTTCGGGCTTTCCTGCGGCACGGATGATTTCCGGGAAGGCACATCGGCCTTTCTTGAAAAGCGGAAGCCGGAATTCAAGGGGTCATGAGCCGAAAAGACAGGGACCGATCGTATACGGAAGAACACTTTTCCTATTCCCTCGACGGCAGGGACGAGGAAGATCACGGGGTGCGCTGGCGCATGTGGATCGCCGGCTTCCTCGTCGTTCTGATCATCGTGCTTTTCGTCGCAGACCGCTACGTCACGCTCGTGCAGCCCAACATCGAGCGCATGCAGACGCAGCGCGACCTGCAGTCCGTCGAAAGCCTTGAAGACGACGTGCGCAAGGTGCTCGACGATTACGGTTTGCAGCCGGAATGGGTGCGCGCGCGCAGTATCGATTTCGATCACATCGGGCACGTGCGCGACCTCTGGCTCGTGAAGGTGCCGCACGACCTGCCGCTCGCATCGGTCAACCTCGACC
>CAJXSA010000074.1 GCA_913060595.1 uncultured Ignavibacteria bacterium | reverse complement strand
CATGCTGGCCAAGTACATCCTCTTCAGCCAGGCCGACGAGCAGGGACTCGAAGTCACTTTCATGCCCAAGCCCATGTATCAGCAGGCGGGCAGCGGATTGCACGTGCACCAGTACCTGACGAAAAACGGAAGCAATATTTTCTACGAGAAGGGCCAGTACGCCAACTTCAGCGAGCTGGGACTGTATTACATCGGCGGACTGCTCAAGCACGCCGCCGCGCTCGCGGCCTTCACCAATCCGAGCACCAACAGCTTCAAGCGCCTGGTGCCCGGCTTCGAGGCCCCCGTGGCGCTGACCTACAGCCAGGCCAACCGCTCGAGCTGCGTGCGCATCCCGCGTTACGTCTACGATCCCCAGGAAACGCGCATGGAATACCGTCCCTCCGACGCCACCGCGAATCCCTATCTCATGCTCGCGGCCATGCTCATGGCCGGCATCGACGGTATCGTCAACAAAATCGATCCCCGCAAGGAAGGCTTCGGTCCTTTCGACGAGAACGTTTTCGACAACAAGGATCTGCATTTCCTGCCGCGCAACCTCGCCGAGGCCCTCGACGCACTCGAGGCCGACAACGAATTCCTGCAGCGCGACAGCGTCTTCCCTGCCTCCCTGATCAGCCAGTGGCTCAAAACCAAGCGCGAGGAGGTGCACGCGATTTCAACCATGCCTCATCCGTTTGAGTACAAAATGTATTTTCATAGGTGAGAGGCTGCCCCTCTCAGGCGATTCAACAGCCCGCTTGGCAAGATGCGGGCTGTTTGGTCTGATCCCTGGCATGGTATAAAAGCTTTGTCAACGCGATCCTGAAACCGCGAAGGAAGACCCGAAGACACAGTGCACCCCTGTTCGCAATCATGACGGATGAACAGATCCGAATGTTCAGATCCTGAACGGAGGTCCTGAGAAAGAACAGGGAATTTGCAAATTCAGCGCATTTGGGCGGGTTTTATAAAACTGCACGTTTTGGCACGATAGTTGAACTTACCTCGGGTGTCCTTATCGACTCAGGAACCCTCAACAGGAATAGGCCATGACCATGGGCGCTCCCACTACCTTTTTCGGCATGATCGTTCTCACCATTTCTCTTATCGGATATCTTTTCGGTTTCAACGTCACTGATGATTCCGACAGACTCGATGTCAGAGACACGATAACGCAGGACTGCTACGCAATAGCAAAAGCGGCTCAGGGGTATTACGGCGAAGTGACCCTTCTCGGCAGCGGCGGCCATCAGTACCCGGACCTCAGGCTCACGCAATGCGGTGTGCAGAGAACCGAGAACGGATACCGCGGTGAAACCGAATGCGCGACCTATGTCGTCGAGGGCAACGCAGAACGATTCACCGTGACCGGCATCTACAAAGCGGACATACGGAAAACTGTCACGGTTTCATGCCTCCTGTCCCGCCACGACGGGAAACGCTATTCCCTCGTCTCCGCGAACTGGTAACGAAACAGGAGAAATTCCGCAGCAACGCGGCAGACTTGCTGCCGCATCGGGGAGATACGTAATACCGCCACCGCTTGACTCTGGCAAAAAGGATGCGTAGGTTCGCAATTAAGCTCAGAGTACTCCGCCATATGCCAAGAACCCGTTCCTTTCCCTGCATACCGGACTGACCAGGATCAGCTGATCGCTGCTGAACATCTGGTTGGAGCCGTTTCGTATTCTGTGCGTCATCCACGTCCCCTCATGCAATTTGGAGTAACCATGATGTTTCGGCAGTTGCGAATTCTGCTCCCGATGTTATTTCTCCTCCCCAACCTCTCCGCCCACGCACAGTGGCAATCCGACCCGGCTCTCAATAATATCGTCTGCCAGGAAGGCAGCAATCAGACCGCGCCGCGCATCATCAGTGACATGCGGGGCGGGGCCATCATCTGCTGGCATGATCAGCGCGCTCCGCAGGCCGCCTTCGACGTGTACGCCCAGCGCATCGACAAAGACGGTTTCGTGCGCTGGACGGTGAACGGCAACATTGTCACCTCCGCCTGGAATTCGCAGTCGAAACCGGAAATGGTTTCCGACGGGGCCGGCGGCGCCATCATCGCCTGGACGGACACCCGCAACGACAACAACGACGTCTACGCCCAGCGCATCGACGGCAGCGGCAACGTCATGTGGACTGCCGACGGCGTCCCCATCGCCAACGACCCGGACAACGAAGCCGATCCGCGCCTGATCAGCGACGGCAATAACGGCGCCATCATTACATGGAACGCCGGCACCGGCGGCTTCCCGCCGACCAGCAGAATTTACGCCCAGCGGGTCGACGGCGACGGCAATCCCCTGTGGGGCACACCGGTGCGCATCTCGGGTAACCTGCGCTTCTCGAACGCCCCGAGCATCTGCAGCGACGGTGCGGGCGGCGCCTACATCGCCTATGCCTACTACCCGCGACCCGAGTATGACGTGTATGCGCAGCGCGTGGACGCGAACGGCGCAATCCAGTGGGCGGCCAACGGCGTGCCCATTGCCAACAATGCCGGGACGCAGGACTCCCCCCTGATCGTCCCCGACGGCACGGGCAAGGCTTTTCTCACCTACCTCGACTGGGGCTCGGGCTCGGAACCGAAGCTGCACATCGTCGTCCTCAAACCCGACGGCACGCAGGCGAACTCCATGCGCGCGGCGTCCACCTCCGGCGAACAGAACAACGCGCAGCTGGCGCAGATAGGCACTGGCCTGTGCGGCGTCGCCTGGGAAGATGCGCGCGGCGGGAAGAAGGCCGTCTACGCACATATTGTCGACAACACCGGTGCGAAATCCTGGACCGCGGACGGCCTGCGGATCTCCAACCGCGGCGGCCCACAGGAATTCCCCTACGTCATCCCGGATGAGAATGGCGGCATGATCGTCGCATGGGAGGACAAAACGCGCGGCACGCTCAACAGCGACATCTACGCCCAGCGGATTTCCGACGCCGGTGCGCTGCAGTGGTCCGACGCCGGCGCCCCGGTCTCCATCGCGCAGAACGGCAAGCAGTTCCCGCGCATGATTCCTGACGGCTTCAATGGCGCACTCGTAACGTGGGAGGACTACCGTCCCTCGTTCTCCAACGGGGAAATCTATGCCTCCCGCATACTCGCCGACGGCAGCTTCCCGGACATCCCGCCCGCACTGACGTACTCATCGATGTCCGTGGATTTCGGTGCGGTGTCTATCGGGAAAACCTCGACAGAGAATCTCACGCTCACAAACGTCGGCGACGAAGCGGTGACGATCAGCGCCGTCACCTCGAGCGATCCGCATTTCGCGATGACGCCGACAAGCAACACGATAGACGCGAACGGCAGCATCACGGCCGCGGTGGAATTCTCGCCGGATTCCAAGGCCACCCTGTCCGCCGTCATCGTTGTGCAGAGCAACTCCATCCTTGGACCGGACACAATTGCCGTCACCGGCTTCGGCACCGCCTCCGCCGTGCTGGAGACCGATGTCTCCTCGCTCGATTTCGGCAGCGTCCCGATCGGCACGACCAAAGCCCTGCCCATACGCATCACCAATGCAGGGAATGAGACCCTCAGCATTTCCGGCATTACTTCCTCCAGTCCGCGCTTCACCGTGGACATCGGCGCGAAGGACCTCGCCCCCGGCATCTCCTTCGACGACACCGTCCGCTTCATGCCGACGGCGTCGGGTCCGATCTCCGCAGAGCTCACCCTGACCAGCAACGCACCGGATTCGCCCAAGACGATACCGCTGACGGGAAGCGGACTCAGCGTGGTAACGCTCAGCATAGATCCCGCAGAAATCGACTTCGGAAATGTTCTTGTCGGAACGACGAAGGACACAGTCGTGAAAATCATGAACACCGGCAACGACACGCTGCGCATCACGTCTTTCGTCGCCGATGACGCGCGCTTCACGAACGCGACGAGTATCAAGACCATTCTCCCGGCGGGCGCGGTAAACTTCACCCTGCGCTTCTCGCCGGATGCCGCGGGCACGTTCAGCAGTGAATTCACCGTAGAGAGCAATGCCACGACATCCCCGGATGCGTTCACCGTCTCCGGCACGGGCATGCACGATCCCGCCGTGAGCTTCGCCCCTGGACAGCTGAGTTTCGGCGCCGTCGATATCGGCAGCGAAGGGACGCTGGTGCTCACCGTCAGCAGCACCGGCAGCCGGAACCTCTCGGTCACAGGCATCATTTCGAGCAATCCCGATTTCTCCGCCGACGAGCGTCAGTTCGATGTAGCGGGAGGAAGCTCTTTCGAGGATACGATTCGCTTCGCCCCGAGTGTCGCCGGAAGCAGGACCGGGTTCCTCGTGATCACCAGCAACGCGGCGACGTCACCCGACACGGTTCTGGTGGAAGGCACAGGAACGGATGTCTCCGCCGTGCGTCCCCTGCATGGCGCCGCCGGAACGTTCACGCTGTATCAGAATTATCCCAATCCCTTCCATCCGTCCACGACGATACGATATGACCTGAAGTCGGCGGCAGCGGTGCGCGTCACCGTGCGCAACACGCTCGGACAGGTGGTCGCGACACTGACCGACGAACTGCAGTCGCCCGGAACGCACAGCGTGCGCTGGGATGCCGGCGGCATGCCGCCCGGCTTGTACTTCTATGTCGTGCGCGTCGCCGCACATGAGGCCATTGGCACCATGCTGCTGATGAAATAGATTTTTCCCGATTTTGGAAAATATCTCCCGACAGCACGAGACCGGCCCCGGCGGCCGGTCTCGTGCGTTGTGCTCCGGGGCGTGCACCCCCTGCGGCATGCCCGGCGCGTCAATTGCATTGACATTCGGCACAGGCGGGTCTATTTTGCCGTATTGTCCTTGGACGAAAGGGAACTTCCCCCGCATTCGCATGCGGTTCAGGACGCTCACGACGTGAAATCAACGACACATTATGCAAGACGAAAAACAGCAAGACCAGGAACAGGATCCCACACCGGATCAGATTCCCTCCACCCTCCCGCTCATTCCCCTGCGGGACGTGGTGATCTTCCCCTACATGATTTTCCCCGTGCTCGTGGGACGCGAATCTACCATTGCCGCGGTCACCGACGCGATCGAAAAGGATAAATTTCTCTTCGTCTGCGCGCAGCGTGACCCGGAAGACGAGGAACCGAATATCGACGGACTCCATCCCAACGGCACCGTCGCGCGCATCCTGCAGGTGCTCAAGCTGCCGAACGGATTGATGAAAGTGCTGGTGGACGGTTTGTTCCAGGCGCATGCCACAAAGATCCGCTTCCCGAAGAAGAAGTTCTACCGTGCCGACATCGATATCATCACGCCGCCTGTGCTGCTCAACACGGAACTCAAAGCACTGATGCGGCAGCTCGACACGGCCTTCGAGGAGTATGTGCGCGTACACCGCGACATCCCGAACGAATCGCTGTTCGGCTATGAAAACATCGACGAACCGCAGCGAAAGCTCTACTACGTGGCGGCCAATCTGCTCGTGGACATCGAGACGCGGCAGTCCATACTTGAAATCCAGGACGTGGTGCAGCAGTACTACCACCTGATGCGCATCATCCACGACGAACTGGCCATTCTCAAAGTCGAACACGAGATCGACGAGAAGGTCAACGACAACATCCAGCGCTCGCAGCGGAAATTCTTTATCCAGGAACAGATCCGTATCCTGCAGCGCGAGCTCGGTGAGGACGACGAGGTGGAAAGCGGGGAATTCGAGGAACTGCAGGAGCGCATCACCGAGTCGGGCATGCCCGAGGAAGTGATGGCCAAGGCCATCGAGGAACTCGACAAGCTCAAGAAGACGCCCACCATGTCCCCCGAAGCCACGGTGAGCCGCAATTACATCGACTGGCTGCTTGCCATGCCCTGGGAGCACTATTCCGAGGACAATCTCTCGGTGCGCAACGCACGCCGCGTGCTCGATGCCGATCATTACGGACTCGAGAAACCCAAGGACCGCATCCTCGAACACATCGCCGTGCTCAATCTCGTCGGGGAAATGAAAGGGCAGATTCTCTGTTTCGTCGGTCCCCCGGGCGTGGGAAAGACCTCCCTCGGAAAATCCATCGCGCGCACGCTGAACCGCAAGTTCGCGCGCATCGCACTCGGCGGCATACACGACGAAGCGGAAATCCGCGGCCACCGGCGCACCTACATCGGTTCGATGCCCGGGAAAATCATCCAGGCCATACGCAAGGCGGGCACGTCCAATCCCGTCATCCTGCTCGATGAAATCGACAAGATGAGCCGGGATTTCCACGGGGATCCGACCTCCGCCATGCTCGAGGTGCTCGATCCCGAACAGAACAACACCTTCAACGACCATTACCTGGACGTCGACTTCGACCTCTCCAAGGTCATGTTCATCACCACGGCCAACGTGCAGTACCAGATTCCCCTGCCCCTGCAGGACCGCATGGAGATCATCGAGCTCCCCGGCTACCTCGAACACGAGAAGGTGGAAATCGCCAAGCGGCACCTGATCAAGAAGCAGGTGGAAGAACACGGGCTGGCCGATTTCAACGTCACCTTCGAAGACGACGCCCTGCTGAAAATCATCCGCGAATACACGCAAGAAGCCGGCGTGCGCAACCTCGAACGCAGCATCGCCACGCTGTGTCGCAAGCTCGCCCGGGAGATTGTCTTCAAATACGCCGGCAAGGCGACGACGGCGAAAAAAGATCCGAAGGCCTTCGTCGTCGACGAAAAGCGCGTGGAGAAATTCCTCGGCGTGCCGAAGCACCGCAGCAAGGAGCTGGCGCGCAAGGGCAAGGTCGGTTCGATGATCGGACTGGCGTGGACCAGCGTGGGCGGCGACATCCTGCATGTGGACGTCAGCATTATGAAGGGGTCGGAGAAACTCACGCTCACCGGCCAGCTGGGCGACGTGATGAAGGAGTCCGCCCAGGCCGCGCTCAGCTACCTGCGGTCGAACGCCGAACGGCTGGGCATCGCGGCGGACGCGTTCGAAAAGCGCGAGCTGCACATTCATCTGCCTGAAGGCGCCATTCCGAAGGACGGTCCCTCCGCCGGCATCACCATGACGCTGGCCATGCTGTCACTGCTGCTCAACCGCGCACCGGAGCCGGACATCGCGATGACCGGGGAAATCACGCTGCACGGCGACGTGCTTGCCATCGGCGGACTCAACGAGAAGCTGCTCGCCGCGCGGCGGCACGGCATCAAGCGCGTGCTCATCCCGCAGGACAACAAGAAAGACCTCCCCGAGGTCCCGGCGAAAATCCGACGCGGACTGAAAATCATTCCGGTGGCCACCATAGACCAGGCCATCCCGCATGTATTCGGCAAACGGAAATAGCACCCGATGGCGCAGGAAACCGTCCTCTCCCTGATACGGAAATCCACGGATTTCTTTACCGCAAAAGGCATCGGAGAAGCCAAGCTCTCTGCCGAGTACCTGCTCGCCCATGTCCTGCGCGAAAAGCGTCTGCAGATGTACCTGCGCTTCGACCAACCGGTACAGGAAGAAGAACTGACAGAATTTCGTGCGCTTGTCCGGCGACGCCTCAACCACGAGCCGGTGCAGTACATCGTCGGCAGCACGGAGTTTTACGGACTCGAGTTCGCCGTCACCCCCGCCGTTCTCATTCCCCGTCCCGACACCGAACATCTCATCGACACGATACTCGACTTCCGGAAAAGCGGAAAAATCGGGGAGCATCTGCGACTGCTGGACATCGGCACCGGAAGCGGCGCAATCGCCGTCGCCCTTGCCGCGCAGCTCCCCGGCATCCGCGTCACCGCCACGGATATCAGCGGGGATGCACTCGCGCTCGCGCAGGAAAACGCCGCGCGCCATTCCCTCACCGAGCGCATCGCCTTCGTAACGCACGACATCTTCAACGGAAGTATTGAGGAATCCACCGCGCCGTTCGACATCGTCGTATCCAATCCACCCTACGTTCCACAGTCCGAGGTCGACGAACTGCAGCCCGAAATACGGAATTTCGAACCGCTGATCGCCGCCACCGACGGCGGAGACGGCCTGCGCTTCTACCGCCGCATCGCCGAGCGCATCGACGAGCTGCTGGCCCCGGGCGGATTGCTTGCACTCGAGGTGGGCGCCGGACAGGCGGAATCCGTCAGGGAAATCCTGGAGCAGGCCGGATTGCGTGATATCGCGGTGCGGGAAGATTACAGCGGCATCGAGCGCGTGGTCACCGCCTGGAAGTAACATTCCCGTGACAGAAACGAAAAAACCCGTTCCGGGGATACCGGAACGGGTTTTTTGTCATGGTCGTTGTCGTGTGGGATCAGCGTGCGAAGCGCGGGTCGCGGCGGCGGTTCTTCCCGGAAGCGGCGGTATCGTTCTGCGGTGCGAACTTTCCGCGCTTGCCGTTCGACGGCTTGCCGTTCTTCCGTTTTCCGCCTGCGGCATCATCGCCACGGCTCTTTGAGAGCGGTGCGAAATTGAACTCCATGTACTCGCTGCGCCGGTCGCCGCCGCCGTTCTGTGCGCGGCGGCCGCCGTTCTTCGAGCCAGGGCGCTTGCCGCGCTTCTCGTTGCGCTTCTGTCCGTGTCCGGCACGTTCGTGACGCTTCCCCGACTTCCCGTTGCCACGGTAGCGCGAACCGTCCGCACCGTCCGGAGCGATCCTGTCGCGCTGCGGAACGTTCGCGGGCGCCTCGGGCATCGGAGCGGCGTCCGGTGCGGAGGACACCTGGTAGCGCTTGCCGACGAAGCGTTCGATTTTGCGGAGATAATCGCGCTCGTCGCCCGCGACGAAGGTGATGGCGTCGCCCGTGGCATCTGCCCGACCCGTGCGGCCGATGCGATGGACGTAATCCTCGGCGAAGGCCGGAGTGTCGTAGTTGATCACGTGGGAGATGCCGGCGACGTCGATGCCGCGTGCGGCGATGTCGGTCGCGACGAGCACGCGGTAGCGTCCGTCACGGAAGCCCGCCAGCGCACTGAGGCGCTGCGACTGCGAGCGGTTCGAGTGAATCACGCCGGTGCCGATGCCGCTGCGCTCGAGGCGCTTGGCAATCTTGTTGGCGCCGTGCTTGGTGCGCGAGAACACGAGCACGCTTTCCATTTTCTCTTTCTCTATGAGATGGAAGAGCAGGTTGAGCTTGCCCTGTTTCTCGATCGAATAGAACTGCTGGCGGACGGACTCAGCGGGATTGCCTTCCACGCCGACTTCCACCTGGACGGGATCGCGCATGATCTCTTTCGAGAGCGTGCGGACTTCCGCGTTCAGCGTGGCGGAGAAAAGCAGCGTCTGCCGCTGCTTCGGGATGCGCGCGATGATGCGGCGCACGTCCTTGACGAAGCCCATGTCGAACATGCGGTCGGCCTCGTCGACGATCAGCACTTCGCAGTGTGAAAGGTCGATGCTGCCGCGCTCGAGGTGGTCGATCAGGCGTCCGGGTGTGGCCGCAAGCACGTCGATGCCGCGGTTGAGGCGCTTGAGCTGCGGTTCGATGGACACGCCGCCGTACATGGCGTCACTGCTGAGCTTGGTATAGCGGCTGTACAGCTTCGCGGAGTCGGCGACCTGCTGGGCGAGTTCGCGCGTCGGTGTGAGCACCAGGGCGCGGACCACGCCGCGTCCGGGACGCTTCCCGTTCACGATACGGTCGAGTGTGGGGAGAATAAAGGCCGCGGTTTTTCCCGATCCCGTTTTCGCGCGGCCGATCAGATCGTCGCCGGCGAGTGCGGGAGGAATGGCGCGGGCCTGGATTTCCGTGGGCGTCTCGTATCCTGCCGCGTCAATCGCGCGGAGGAGAGGCTGAGACAGCCCGAGTGTATTGAATTGCATACAGGTAGAGATCCTTAATCAAATAAGTACAAGACGCGCTGCGTCTCAACGATCGGAGCTGCCGCCGCAACAGGGCGCACAGGGTCGGCATGTGGTGTTTTGTGATCCCCCGGAAGTGCCGAACATCGGAGAGCGAATCTCGAAAAAGTCCGCTTCCGAAAACTCAAAGAATCAGAGGCGGGCGTTGCAACATTTGCAACAGTCAATAATATATATGGAAAATATCGTGATTCCAAGGGAAATCTGCATTCATCTCGAAGGCGGTACGAGGGCGTATTGTTGAATTCTACCGGCGTATTGCGTAAGCTCAGGCATACTTCTCACGTACCCGGAGTTCCGCATGCATCCTCGCATCGACATGCACTGTCATGTCGTCGGCCACGGTGACGACGTCACCGGCGAAGACGACATCTATTTCAATCCCCACGACAACAATCACTGGCTCACCCGCATCCTGTACTCCATGGTGGAAAAGGACATCATCAAAATGGGTGGTGAAGAAGGGCATGTCGAGGACGGTCATCTCACCTGCAGGGAATACCTGGATTTTCTTGCCGCGCGTCTGCGTGCATCCGAGGAAATCGACGCCGTTGTCCTGCTGGGACTGGACGCTGTTTTCAACCCTGACGGGAGCATGGATAAGGTCCGCACGGACGTATACGTTTCCAGTCGCTTCCTGGCCGACCAGGTCGACCGGCTCAACGGGACAATGCAGGAAAAACGTTTCCTCCTCGGCGCCTCCGTTCATCCCGACCGGCCGGACTGGGAAGAACAGCTCAGCGAGGCCATCGCCCGCGGCGCCGTGCTCATCAAGCTCATCCCCTCGACGCAGCACATCGATCTCGACGCACGGGACGGCGATCCCTATCGCTACGAACGGTATTTCCGCATGCTCGCCGACAACGGCGTTCCGCTGCTCTGTCACGTCGGTCCCGAGTATTCCTATCCCGAGGGCATCCGCAACGCCGAGCTCGACGATTAC
Organism: uncultured Ignavibacteria bacterium; assembly: GCA_913060595.1. Classification (GTDB taxonomy): domain Bacteria; phylum Bacteroidota; class Ignavibacteria; order SZUA-365; family SZUA-365; genus BM516. The sequence continues at coordinate 1,885 of CAJXSA010000074.1, read as the reverse complement.
AACATACTCGACGCTCCCCTCGCCTGCGGCGTCACCGTGATCGCCGCGCACTGCGCCTCCCCGGTCTTCCCCGTCATCGACCGCGACACCATCGATGAATTCGCCGGTTACATGGAAAAGGCGAATAACCGTCATGCCAAAAACACCGGGTATGGCATGTTGTACGGCGACACCTCCGCGTTTACGCTGACGAGCCGGCTGCCCTTTATCAGGCATCTCCGTGAGCGTTTTCCGCCGGAATGGCTGCTCAACGGCTCCGATTTCCCCCTGCCCATCGACGGATGGGTGCACAACCCTTTGTTTTCCAGCAGCATATCCTTCAGCGAGCACCTGGAAATCCGCAGGACCACGAACCCCTTCGACAAGGACGTCCGTGTCAAGCGCGCCCACGGCTTTTCCGACAGCATCCTGACGAACCCGGGTACCGTGCTGCGAATACCAACGGCATGAGATACAATTTTTCACAAAAATGCTTGCATTTTGCATCTTCCCCTTCGTACATTTGTAAACGCTTCAATTGAAGCGCATGAAGCCGTAGTTCAGTTGGTGAGAATGCCTGTCCGCCGCGGCGGAAGGTCGCGAGCCAGCTGAGGTTCAAGAAGAAAATACCCGGAGCCGTAGTTCAGTTGGTTAGAATGCCTGCCTGTCACGCAGGAGGTCGCGAGTTCGAGTCTCGTCGGCTCCGCAAAAAAGGCCCCTCAGAAATGAGGGGTTTTTCATTTTATATAATACGACCTCACTGAGTTTCGCCTTCCCCCATCTGAAGCTCCCTCATCTCATGCCAGTTTATGAACCTCGATCTTGCGCTCAATTCCCTTCAGTGTGAGTGATCCGAGGAATTCATCTGCTTCATGCATATCCCTCGTTGCATCAAACGTACTGCCTGATATGAGAAATTGACTGTCATATTGCTTGTTCAGCTGTTCGATGCGTGCTGCGATGATGACATTCGTTCCGGTCAATGAGTAGAACTTGCGAATGTCGTTCCCGATGTTACCCGCCAGCACCTTCCCGGAATTAAGTCCGATGCCTACACGGATCGGCGGTATCTCACCGCGCCTGCCCAGCGCCTCGATCTCACGAAGCATCGTATAACCAGCTGAGACGGCATGCTCGGCATGTCGCTCATCTACCGCCGGGGCACCGAAAACGGCCATGATCCCGTCCCCGAGGATCTGGCTCACTATACCGCGCTGCTCCTTGACAATATTGATCAGTTTGTCGAAGACGATGTTCTGGAAGGTCGCGACATCTGCGGGTTCCTGTGAATCGGCAAACAGGGTGAAGTCCCTGATATCGAGAAACATCACTGTCACATCGTGAATTTTACTGTCGATCTCGCTGTCACTGTGAATCATTTCCTGCGCTACTTCCTCCGACACCTGCTGACCAAACAAAGCCTTGATCTTGTTCAGCATGCGGAAGCTCTTGTCCTGTTCCAGCGTCAGTGAGCGATGCTGCTCTCGCAGCTGCTCATTCTGTCGCTCCGTGACTTCCTTCTCCTCGATCAGCCTGTTTTCCGCCTTGAGGGTCGCTTTCGCGAAGTAATTGATGAGCATCGCGAGATAGACGATAATGACAGCACCGTTGAGTGCGTATGCCTGCCTCATCAAGGTCTCCGAAAACACATACGTTCCTTCAGGGCGATAGATGTACATCAGAACGAAGCCGATGATGGCCAGTCCAAGCAGGAGGTACTGCACGCTCGGACGCCAGCGCGCATTGAAGAAACTCAATCCGGCCACGGCGATGAGCCAGAACTGTACCCCGAATTCCCAACCCAGATAGTAGATTCCAAGCAGTTGGTGCACGTACAGTTCGAAGATGGCGGCGGCAAAGGCAATACTGTGGCGACCAAGGCGATTCCAGATCAGTGCGAGCGCAA
>CAJXSA010000073.1 GCA_913060595.1 uncultured Ignavibacteria bacterium | reverse complement strand
GGTAGCCGCCCCCGCCCCAGCTGCAGTTGATCACATCGGCACCGTTGTCGGCCGCGTAGACGATGCCGTCGTATCCGCGGAGAATGGACGGCGCGTAACGGTCCGAACCGCACTTGATCGCCATGATGCGGCACCCGTACGCGAGTCCGGCGATGCCCGTGCCGTTGTCGCCGACACCGCCGGCGATCCCCGCCACATGCGTCCCGTGCGGATGTCCGAGACGTGTGGGATCAGGGTCGTTGTCGTAATATGTGCCGCCCATCACGAGTGAGGGACCGACGAAATCGATGCCGATGACATCATCGACGTAACCGTTGCCGTCCGAATCGATGCTGTCTATGTCCGCCGCGGTGTAGACACCGTCCGCGTCGAGGTCTTCGCCGGGATTGATCCAGAGATTGTCCTTGAGGTCCTCATGCGTCAGCAGCACCCCGCTGTCGACGATGGCGATCACTACCTCTTTGGATCCCTTGCTGATATCCCATGCTTTTTCTGCCTCGACGCGCAGCAGCGCGTATTGTTCGCTCAGACGGGGATCATCCGGGCGGTACAGGAGGTGCTGTACGACCTCGGGTTCTGCGTACTCCACATCGGGAAGTGCGGCGAATGCGGCGGCGACCTCCCGCGGATCCTTCGCCGCGCTGAACGTGATTCTGTACATGCGCTGCAGCGCGATCTCGGATCCGTCCTGCATCCAGAGCGTGCTGTGCTGCGGATACATCTGCTGCATCTCGTTGACGCCGTAGCGCGCGAGCACGGGAGTAATGGAGGGCACCCCGGCTGCATGGCGTGTGAGCCGGTGCTCGACCGCGGATCGAAATTTCACGATCACGGTTCCGGGGACGACCTCTGCGTCCGCGGGGAGGAAATATCTGTTTTCTGAAGGTGGGGAGATTCTCTGAGCAAATGTACTGGGGGAAAGGCCGACCAGGAATGCAAGTGCGGCGATGAGAAGACACTTCATGGCAGCATGCTCCGCATCAAATGGGGGGGGATTGTTTTGCTGGGACGAACGGGCATTCGTCACCCTAACATACAAAAAAAACCCCGGGATAACGCCGGGGTTTCATTTCAACTCTCTGTAATCTTACTGCCAGGACACCAGTTTCTGCAGATCTCCCTCCACGGGGAACTGCACGATGCCGAGATTCAGTTCGGCGCTTTCCTGCATCAGCTGCACCTGGGCGGACGGATCGTCCGAGAACCAGATATATACCGGGATGTCGTTGTCCTGTCCCAGTATGCTGATCGTGACCGTGATCCGCATTTTCCATGTCGTAATGTCCTTCCCCTGCGCGGTGATCACTTCGCCCTGTTCGACATAGGCGCCCTTCATGGTGACCGTGGCCGAGATGAGGCCGAAGGAGATTTCAATCCCCGAGCCCTGGGTCACATTCCACTCCCCTCCCGGTTCGAGCGGATCACCGTTCATATCATTGACCTGCGCCAGATAGCCCCAGACGGGATCCGGAAGCTCAGGCGCCTGCGGCAGCGTGCCGGAATCGATCAGTTCCCGGGTGAAACGCTCAATCAGCGCGTTTGCAAGGCCATACACCTGAATGTTGTTCTGCGCATCCGCACGGGCGATCAGCGTGTCCGAGCGACCCGAGCGGCTGTCGGTGGAAATCATTCGATACCAGTCGGTTTCCCCGCCGAGCGGCGAGCCATCGCCCTGCTCGAAGCGAGAGACATACGTGCTCTGCGTCGAGGGCATTATCTCGTTGTCCCCGTCGAGTCCCCAGCGGTCATAGGTGAATGTGGCGCCGTCGGTAAAACTGAAGGCGAATCCACCCGGGGCCGTCTTGATGAACGTCACCGTCGAACGGTTGGATTCGTTCCCCGTCGAGTCGTAGGCCTTGGCGGACACGGCGTACGCTCCGGGCGCGAAGTCACTGACATCGAAGGTCGCCGTCCATGGCGCGGCGGTCAGCGTTGCGAGCGGGAACGGCGACGTGCTCAGGAAAATTTCCAGCTTGACCACGCGGTGATTGTCGGTGGCGTTCACCTCGACAAGCAGCTGATCGCCGCTGATTTCCTGATCGGCCACAGGCTTGATGATCTCGACTGTCGGCTTCTCTGTATCGGGGGTGTTGTTATTGTTTCCGTTCGGATCAGTAATTCCGTCGTCATCATCGCTGCAGGCGACCAGCAGCAGAAACGGCAGAATAAAAAGCAGGGAACGAAGATATTGCATGTAACTCTCCTTGCGATTGATAGACGCTCTCAAAATACGGCGAAGCGGGCTCGGATTCACTATGGATCACCGGGCGAGTATCATACGCCGCACGACCTGTTCCGTTCCCGCGGTCAGTGAAAGAAAATACACTCCGGACGGCAAACCTGCAGTGCGAAAAACCGTCTGATGTCTGCCGGCTGGAAAATGCTCCTCGAGCAAAACATCGATTTCCATGCCGGCACTGTTGTATGCCGCGAGACGCAGTGCCATCGAACACTTCAGGGAAAAGGACACCGTGACGTCATCATCGGAACGGGCGGGGGAAGGATAGTAATCCAGGATGCGCACATCGGAAGGAACATGCGTCGCCTGATCTGTGACGCTGAGCAGCGGATTGGTGACGAGACGCTGCACGATGCCGGATGCCGTCACGAGCCAGCCCTGCGCGGAATCGGCAAACACGGCGTCACGAACGGCGCCGGCAGGAACGGTGACGGTTTCCATCCAGCTCGCACCGGCGTTCGGACTGACCCAGGCGGCCCGGTCGCTGGCGATCCAGACGACGTCGCTGCCTGGAATGCTGCACACGGCCGCGAGTCGTTCGCCGCTCATTGGATAGAACGCGGACCGCCAGTTCTTGCCGCCGTTGATGCTCCTGCGTACGAACCCGGTCATGTCATCGACGCAGAAGCCGCGCTCGTTGTTGACAAAGGCAATGCCTGCGATGTTGTGCGCGGAGACCGCCGCTTCTTCCCATGTGTGACCGCCGTCCGTGGTGCGCAATATCACCGGTTCCTCCGGCGGCGATTTCGAGAGATTGGACGACGCGAACCATGCATGATCGGTATCCAGCATGGTGAGCGTGTTGTCTATGGGGAAACGGGACGGTATCTCTGCGATCTTGTTCCACGTCATACCGCCGTCCTCGGTACTGTAAACAAATGCCAGCGACGTGCGGTCAGGGTCGCCGGTTACAGCCATTCCATGCATTGCATCACTGAAGGCAAGATTGCCAAAGCGGGCGTTGACCAGGCCGAGACGCTCCTGCCAGCTGACGCCGCCATCAGTGCTCTCCATGATGTGCCCGCTGCGCGTGCCCGCGAACGCACGCGTCGCACTGAACGCGTGTATGTCGAGCACCTGCGCATTCGTCCCCGGAAGATGATGATGCTGCCAGGTCCGCCCCCCGTCGGGCGACATCGACACCAGCGCGCTGTCACGGCCAAGCCACAATGCCTCCTCCCCGCCGAGTGCCATGACATTCACCGGTGTTGAAAGCTGCTGCGGCTGCACGACCTGCCAGTCCGCCGGTGATTCAGGCAGCATGTTCACTTCGAACACCGCGGTCTGCCCTCCGTGTTCGTTTTCCGCGCGCAGATGAAAAGGCGTGCTGTCGTCCCGGACCGCCCAGCGCACGACTCCGAGCACACTGTCGACCGTCGCCCCCTGCGGGGCCTGCTCCAGCACGAAACGCGGGGGCGGCCAGGCCTCGACCACCGGCGCATACACGAAGGTCTGTCCTTCATCGTACAGTGCGCTGTCAGGCTGTGAGATAAACACAGGCGCGGCCCCCGGAGGCTGCGACCACTGCAGATCGTACATGCCACGGCCGTGCGTGATGGCCCGGAGCGTCGCCGTGCGCGCGTTGTAGACGAAGCGCTGCACGGAGACCGAGGGCAGGCCCGTGCCGAGGCGCTGCCAGTGCAGCCCCTCGTCGTCGGAAATGAAAACCCCGACATCGGAACCGACGATGATGCGCCCGTCGAGTTCGATCACATCATTGACCGGCGTATCGGGCAGGTCTCCGCTGATGCTCATCCAGTGAATCCCCATGTCCGTGCTGCGCCAGACTTTCTCGAGACCGTAGGTCGCGTACGTCGCGTAGATCACGCCCGGACGAAAACTGCGCACCGCGCTGCAATACCCTGTGGGCAGCAGAGAATCCGGAACGCTGTTCCATTCGTCGCCCGCATCGGTCGAGATGGAAATGCCACCGCCGGTCCCCCCGGCGAAAACGAGATTCCCGTCGTACGGTGCGACGCTTACCGCGCTGATGTAGTAACAGCCACCCGCGGCGGGAATCAGGCAGCTGTTTTTCAGCGACCAGTTGTCCCCTCTGTTCGTGCTTTTGTACAGTCGCGAGGTCCCGAGATACAGAACGTCGGGATCGTTCGGATCCATGGCGAAGTCGATGTAGAACAGTGAGCGGTCGAGTCCGAGGCCACTCTGTTTGCGCGTCCATGTCGCACCGAAATCGTCAGAGCGATAGAACTTCAGCGTCTCCTTTGTGGTGTACATGACCTGCGGCATGCGCGGATCGATGGCGCCGTTTCCCCCGTCACCATAGAGAACGAGATCGAACATCGGGGTGTCGTCCGACAGCAGGGTCCCGTTATCCTGCGTCCCGCCGAACAGGACGCTGTTGCTGGAAGGATGCATCGCCCCACCGATGAACTGCGTAATCGCCAGCCCGAGGTCACGCTTCTCCCATGCCGCGCCGTCCTGCGTGCCGACAAAAAAGCCACCGTCGTTGCCGAGATAGACGATGGACGGATCCAGCCGGTTGAAATCGATGGCATGCTGATCCACGTGCACGATGCCCCCGTATCCCTGGTCACGCACGCGCTCCCACGACGCACCGCCGTCCCGCGAGACGATGAGCTTGACTCCGCCGGCATACACGATGTCCGGATTTTGCGGATGCACGCCCATGATGTTGTCATACCAGCCCTGTGAAACCATGTAATCGAACGGCACGTCCAGCTGTGTCCAGGATTCCCCCGCATCGCTGGTCTTGAACACACCCAGCAGGGGCGTACGATCGTCGCCGGTCACGTGGGAAACCCCGATGTACAGCACCTCGGGGCGCGCGTCACAGATGCCGATGCTGGTGCGGCCCATCAGGGAGTCAGGCACGCCGATATCGAGCGGGAACCAGCTGTCGCCGCCATCCGTGGTTTTGTACATGCCGTAACGGTCCGCTGTCCCGCCTCCGAACACTTTGCTGGAAGCGGTGTACAGAACATCCGGGTCCGCGGGGTTGATCACGATATCTGACATCCTGCCCGTGAGTACAAGCTCCCAGCTGTCCCCGGCATCAGTGCTTCGGTAAATCCCGATCTGTGCCGGATCGCGCGGACCGTCGGGAATGGCGGCAAAAAGAACATCCGTATTCAGGGGATTGATGACGAGGTCGCTCGCCCGGGAATACGCGGGTAATGTGCCGATACCGATCTCCTCCCAGCTGTCGCCACCGTCCGTGCTGCGAAACATTCCCCCGCCATCGAAGGTGCGCTGGGCGTAACTGGCTTCCCCTGTTCCCGCGTACACCACCGAGGTGTCCTGCGGATCGATGACGATGGCTCCCATCGCCTGCGTGGGCAGTGCGTCGGAAACGGCCTGCCAGTGACCTCCTGCGTCGTAGCTGCGCCATATGCCGCCCCCTGCCGCGCCGATGAACACGGTGGCGGGATTCAGCGGATTGGCGGCGACGGTGATGATGCGGCCGCCGATGTTCGCCGGGCCGACGTTCTTCCATTCCAGCGCATCCATGACGCCCGCCTTACCGCGTGGGGCAAACAGCGGAAGCTGCTCCTGCGCTTCCCTCCACGCGCGGACACGGGCTCCCGGAGGGATGATACCGTCAGCCGGTGCGACCCTGTCGTGGAAATATGCGGCCCGCGCGGCGGCATTGGACCTGGGCGCAGCAAAGTCGTCTGCACCGGTATCGATAAATCTGCTGTGCTGCGCCATCGCCTGAAGAGAGAAGCAAAGCACGAGGATAAGGAAAATCGAAGGGAAACGGCGGTCGAAACGCATGGGAACACCGGAAACTGATTGGGTGCGGTTATCGTGTAATATAAATAAGGAAACGCCTCCGGAACAGTAACCGGAGGCGTTTCCACATCAGGATTCGCAGCAGGGCCTCTGCAGACTACCGCGCGAGTACGAGGCGACCGGTGACAGCGGCTCCGCCGGAACGCAGCGTGATGAAGTACACGCCGTTGCTGAGTCCGCGGGGATCCCACACGCTCATGTGCTGCCCCGGGGAAAGGGACCGGTCGAGCAGCGTCACGATTTCCTGTCCCGCCGCGTTGCTGACCGTCAGGCGCACATGCTGCTCCGCAGCCGTGCTGAAGGGTATCATCACGCCGTCCGTCAGTGCGCGGACGGGGTTGGGATACGCACTGCCGAGTTCGAGAGAGGATGGCAGTGCTTCCGTGCGGATATTCGTCACAAGGGGATTGCCGATCTGACGCTCGACGATGCCGTTCTTCGAAACGGCCCAGCCGCGCAGTGAATCTGCGAAAGTCATTCCCTGCATCGCGCCCGCGGGAATCAGGGTGGTTTTCGTCCACGTACCCCCATCGTCGCCGCTCACCCAGGCATGCCGGTCGCTGAGTATCCATACGACGCGGCTGACCGGATCGGCATGAACACCGACGAGACGTTCCCCGGACATCGGATAGAAGGCGGATATCCAGCGCTGACCGCCGGCGACCGTGCGCTTGACACGTCGGCTGATTTCATCGACGAACCATCCCTTGAGCGGATCGACGAAGGCGATATCGGAAACATACCCGATACCCGTCCCGGCGCCTTTCACCTCCCACGTCCTGCCACCGTCCGTGGTACGCAGTATATTCGCGTCATCGTTTTCATACACGTTCGAGGAGGCGAACCATCCGTTGTTTCTGTCCGCGAAGGTCAGCGTGTTGTAGAGCGGGATACGTGCCAGCGGCCGCTCTTCAAGATGCTGCCAGTTCTCGCCGCCGTCCGATGTGAGGAAAATGTCCGCAAAATCTCCGGCCCCCTGGCTGACGGCGATACCCTCGAGCGCATTCCAGAAATGCAGGTTGCCGAAACGCGAATCGATGCCATAGATCTGATCGGTCCAGCTCTGTCCTCCGTCGGTGGTCTTCCAGATGTGTCCGCTGCCCGTGTTCACCAGGCTCTGCGGTCCACCGGTGCCCACCCACGCGGTGTTCCGATCGATCGCGTACACACTGAGCACGGACACTTCCGTCTCTGGAAGGCGCAGATGTGTCCACGTCGCACCCTCGTCTTCTGATACAGACACCCACGCGGTATCTCGCGCCAGCCAGAGAGAACCGTCGGCAGCGACGAAGGCGTGATTGACCTGGGCGTTCATCCGCGCGGGCTGCACGATTTCCCATTCGGTGGAAATCACGTCGGCTGTCTGCAGGGTGAACGTCTGCGTGCTGCTTCCTGCGGCGTTGACGGCTTCAATGGTAACGCGGGTGATGAGATCGCTCGCAGTCCAGCGCACGATTCCGAGCACCGAATCAATGGAGGCACCCTGCGGCGCTTCCAGAAGGCGATAGGTCGGCCGCGGCCAGGCATGGACCACGGGCGCATACACGAAGGGCTGGAAAAGATGCAGGGATGCGGTGTCGGGACGCGAGCGGAATTCGGGGGCCGCCTGCACGGGGACACTCCACTGCATGTCATAAACGCCGCGTCCATGCGTGATCGCACGAAGTACGCCGGTTTCCTCCTGGAAGAGAAGTCTTTGCACGGATACGGTCGGCATGCCCTCGCCGAGAGGCGCCCAGTTCGCTCCCTCGTCCTCGCTGATGAAGGTGCCGAGATCGGTGCCGATGACAAGGCTGTTGTCGATCTTGATGACGTCGTTGACAGGGATATCCGGGAGATTCCCGGTGATGCTGGTCCAGTTCTTCCCGTAGTCCGTTGACTTCCATACCTTTTCAACCTCGTAGCGGCTGAAGGTGGCGTACATTTCCCCGGGATTGAAGGTGCGGAACGCACTGCATGAAGCCACCGGCAGCTGCCCGTTGGTCACGTCCCATGTGCGTCCGGCGTCGTACGACACCGCGGTCTGTCCCGGAGCGGCGGCGAGAATCATGTTCGCATCGTACGGGGCGATATCCACGGCCGTGATGTAGTAGCAGCCACCGCCCGAGCTGAAGAGGCATGTCTGCAGCTGCTGCCAGCTCTGGCCGGCGTTCGAGCTCTTATACATGCGGTATGTCCCGAGATAGAGCACGTCGGGATCCGTCTTGTCCATGGCATACGCGATGTAAAACAGCGATCCCTCGTTGGGAAGATCGCCGATGGCCCAGGTCCACGTGCGTCCAAAATCTTCGGAGCGCCACAGCTTGAGCCGTTCCTGCGTCGTGTACATGATGTTCGGCTTCGTCGGATGGATGTAGCCGTGTCCCCCGTCGCCGTACAGCACCAGGTCGAAGTCCGGCGCCGGATCGTCCGAGAGCAGCGTGCCGTTGTCCTGCGTCCCGCCGAGGATCAGCGCATCGCTTCCCGGGTACATGTCCCCGCCGATGAACTGCGTGATGGAAAGGCCGATATCACGCTTCTCGAGCGTTTTGCCGTCGTCGGTGAGCAGGTACAGTCCACCGTCGTTGCCGACGTACACGCGGTCGGGCTGAAGCGGGTCGAACTCGATTTCATGCTGGTCCACATGCAGGATGCCACCTGCGAGCTGATCCGCGATACGCTCCCAGGTCTGTCCGCCGTCCTCAGAGCGTATGAGTTTCACACCGCCGGCATAGACGATATCCGGATTATCCGGGTGCACGCCGATGATATTGTCGAACCAGCCCTGGGAAATCATGTAATCGAAGGGGACGTCGAGCTTTTCCCAGCTGGCCCCCGCATCCGTGCTTTTGAACACACCGAGCAGCGGCGTCCTTCCGTCACCGGTCACGTTCGATACGCCAAGATAGAGCACGTTCGGCTGCGAGGCGCAGATGCCGATGGCCGTGCGTCCGATCAGCGTGTCGGTCACACCGATATCCAGCTGCGTCCAGCTGTCTCCGCCGTCCGTGGTCTTCTGCAGCCCATAGCTGGCGGCGGTCAGTCCTCCGAAAATTTTACTCGACACGGTGTACAGAATGTCCGGATTCTGCGGGTCGATGACGATGTCCGTCATCCGTCCCGTGCGAACCAGTTCCCACAGCTCCCCGCCATCCGTCGACCGCCAGATGCCGATCTGCGACGCATCCCGTATCCCGTCCGGCACTGCGATGTACAGGACGTCCGGGTTCTGCGGATTGATCGCCATGTCGCTGGCACGGGCGTACTCAGGCAGACTTCCGGCGCCGACTTCGAACCAGCTGTCCCCGCCATCGGTCGATTTGAACACGCCGGCACCGTCGAACGAGCGGGATCCGAAGCTCGCGTCACCGGTTGCGGCATATATCACGCTGGTATCCTGCGGATTGATGACGATGGAGCCCATGGACTGCGTCGGGAAAGCGTCGGAAACAGACTCCCACCTGATGCCGCCGTCGTAGGAACGCCAAACCCCGCCGTCCGCTGCGCCGACGAACATTGTCTCCGGCCGCAGCGGATTGAGCGCGAGCGCGAAAATTCGTCCGCCGATATTGTTCGGCCCGCGGTTCACCCAGGTCGGATCCTCCGCGGCGGCGCCTTTTCTCATCGGCGCATACGCGGGCATGCGCTGCATCTGATCGAAGGCCCGCGCCCGCGCACCCAGCGGAATATGGCCGTCAGGCCATGTCAGCCGGTCATAAAAGTAGTTGAAACGCGCACGCGCCTTTTCCATCCGGGCCTGTCGCAGGGCGTCACCTTCACGGTGAATGAGCGAGCTCTGTGACCAACTCTGCAGCAGTGGCAGGCAGAAAAGCATGACAATGGTGGCAAATCGAATAGCGGAGCGAATGCGCATGGGAACCTCTTGCATCACTGAAGAAAACCGGTGTCCGGCGGGGTACCGTATACGGGACGGCAAAGCAATCAAAAACTACGGCAGGACGCGTGGAATGTCAATGCAGAATATCCGCGTTTTCGAATGCGCACCGGGGATTCTATATTGCCGGGGACAGCAACACGGGGACGACAATGTCTTTTCCATGGATTTCAATGCCCGGGAGACGCCGAAGGCCCACAGCGCTGGTGCTCGGCGGCGGCGGCGCACGCGGACTCGCCCACATAGGCCTGCTCGAAGTTCTCGACGCGCATCAGCTGCGGCCTGACATGGTGGTCGGCACAAGCATCGGAGCGATCGTCGGCGCCATGTACGCGCAGGCGAGAGACAGCCGAGACCTGCGGACACGAATGACGGCATTTCTTCACAGCGATTTTTTCACCTCGATGGAACTGCAGGCATTCTACCGCAAACGGGACAAAGAGCTTTTCCCCTTCATCGAGGAGTGGATGCGCGAAATCCGCATGCGTCTTCAGATGACGCGCGTATTGACCAAGCGCGGTGTCATCCCGAGAGAAATCCTGACGACCGGACTCGGCATGCTCATCGATGACCGAAGCATTGAAGAATTCCCCATCCCCTTCGCCTGCGTGGCGATGGACGCACTCTCCGGGCAAGTTCGCATCCTGCGTGAGGGCAGTGCCGTGCAGGCCGTTGCGGCCTCCAGCAGCATTCCGGGTATCATCGAGGCTGAGAACAGCGCAACGGGCTACCTGATCGACGGCGCAGTCACTGCCGGCGCTCCCGTCCGCGAGGCCGCAGCCCTCGGTGCGCGCACAACCGTCGCCGTCGACGTCAGTGCCGACCTCGAGTGGGAACGGCTTCCGGAAGCCGCCTATGAGGTGATGATACGAGCGGGCGATATCGCATCGGCACACTGCAACCGCGAACAGCTTTCAGACGCAGACCTTGTCCTGCGCCCCTCGGTGGGCCGCCTCCACTGGGCGCAGTTCGACGATGCGGATTCAATCATCGAGGCGGGGCGCAGCGAGGCCCTCGCACAGCTGACCCGCCTGCGCAAACATCTTGCGAAAACATAGAAGAAGCACATGAACGAACATATTCCCGCCATTCTCCGCACGGCACGGCGCATCGCGGTCGTGGGACTCTCGGACAAACCGCACCGCATCAGCCACGGGATCGCAGAGACGCTTCTCGCGCACGGATATGAAGTCGTTCCGGTCAACCCCGGATTCCGGGAGTGGAATGGCATTCCGGCCTGGCCCGATCTCCGCTCCGTTCCTTTCCCCATTGATATTGTCAACGTTTTCCGCCGTTCCGAACATGTCGCTGCGCTCGTCGAGGAAGCGATCGCGGTGGGTGCGAAAGTGTTCTGGACACAGAGCGGCGTGGTGGATTACGCCGCCGCCGCACATGCGGAACAGGCCGGCATGAAGGTAGTAATGGACCGGTGCATCGCGGTGGAACTCGCGCGGTCCTGATTCCCCCCGTATTCAACTTCCGATGCAGGGAGTTCAGCCCTCCGGCTCATTTTCGACGGTGACCTGGCGGGTGTCGACATCAATGCTGATGTGGATGGTGTTGGGGCGGCAGCAAACCTGGCAGTCCTCGACATACACCTGGTCTTCACCGGCAGACAGATCCACAAAAATCTCATTGACCTCGAAGCACCAGGCGCAGCGAAAGGTCTTGCGCATGTCGGTACTCCTCGGGATTCAGAGATGCGGTATGACGTCAAACTATCTCCGCCCTGCGGCAATGTCAAGCATAAAACGCGATCGCCCGGCGACGTCTCCTCCGCCTACTCCTTCAGGCTCTGTTCGTATTCCTTCGCGTAATTCTCGATCGCGGTGTAGAACAGGTTGGCCAGGTGCTGCTGCCCGAAGCGCGAAGCCAGGAATTTCTCTTCCTTGCTGTTCGAGAGAAAACCAGACTCGATCAGAACACTCGGCATCGATGCACCGACCAGTACGTAGAATCCCGCCTGCTTGACTCCCTTGCTGCGCAGCTGATTGCTGCTCTCCACCTGCTCGTGCAGCAGCTCGGCACAGCGCTCACTGTAGCGTGCATAGGCGCTCTGCGCCATGTTGATGAGAATGAAGCTTTCGTTCGTCAGCTTCGCGTACCTTTTCTCATAATCCTTCTCGAGCTTGATGACGGAGTTCTCGAATTCTGCGATGCGCAGGGCTTCCTTGGTGCGTCCCGGACGCAGGATATACACCTCGAAGCCCCTGGCGGATGATGGCTTCTTCTCGGTGGAATTGCAGTGTATGGAGATGAACAGCTTTCCCTCCGCCGCGTTGGCGATCTGCCCCCGTTTGTCCAGCGGAATGAAGGTGTCGTCCTTGCGGGTGTACACAACCTTCACTCCGGGCATTTTCCTCTCGATGAGCTTTCCCAGCTTCAGGGCGATGCCGAGCACGACGTTCTTTTCCTTCAGGCCGGAAACGCCGATCGCCCCGGGATCCTTCCCGCCGTGACCGGGATCGATCACGATGCAGTCGAGTTTCCACTTGCTGCGGGCGGCATCCTGCTGCTTCTCGTCACGGAGGATTTTGGCGACCTCCACCTTCTTGAACAGCGCGACCAGGAGGTCGCCGGTCTGCACGTCCCTGCTCATGGTGCTGGATGTGTACCTGTCGTTGAGCGCGAAGGTGATGCGGGCGTTTTTCCCGAGCTGCTCGGCGGATACACCGGTGACACCCTCACCGTCGGTGGGTGTCTGCCGCAGTTCGTTTGCGTCGACC
>CAJXSA010000072.1 GCA_913060595.1 uncultured Ignavibacteria bacterium | reverse complement strand
CAACGAGGCGCACAGCATCGACTGGAAATGGCTCGAGACACTGCCCACCGTCGCCGAGACCGGCTTCCTGCGTCATGTCGTCGCCGAAGAGGACATGGAAATCATCGTCGACGGACAGAGCGGGCAGGGAGTCGTTCTCAAAACCCCGTTGAACGGGGAACCCGGGGAACACGGATAAAACGGATCGTACGGATTTTCACGGATGACTTTCTTGCGAAAAAGGGACTCCCGCCGGTGGCGGGAGTCCCTTTTTCACTCGCGTTACGCACGCCGCGGGCGCGCAAAAACGCTTCGAGGTGCCGGAGGCACCTCGAAGCAAACGCGCATGTGATTGCCGACAGGCAATCGCATGCAATTACACGACGCCCTGGGCCATCATGGCATCGGCGACTTTCAGGAAGCCGGCGATGTTCGCGCCATTGACGTAGTTGCCCGGCGTGCCGTAGGCTTCCGAGGCGTTGACGCAGGAGTCATGGATGCTCTTCATGATCTTCTGCATATGGCCGTCGACCTCTTCGCGCGTCCAGCCGATGCGCTGCGAGTTCTGGCTCATTTCGAGACCGGAGACTGCGACACCACCGGCGTTGGCTGCCTTGCCCGGGCCGAAGAGAATGCCCTTCTCGACGAAGAGATCCACGGCTTCCGGTGTGCTCGGCATGTTCGCGCCCTCGGAAACGACGTAGCAGCCGTTCTCGAGCAGCGTCTTGGCGTCGTCGCCGTCGAGTTCGTTCTGCGTGGCGCAGGGGAGTGCCACCTGGCAGGGAACCTTCCAGACGCCCGTGCCTTCGTAGTATTCGGCGTTGGGGAACTGGTCGACGTATTCCTTGATACGGCCGCGACGGTTGTTCTTCAGATCCATGACAAATTCCCATTTCTCCTTGTTGATACCGTCCATGTCGACGATATACCCGGAGGAATCGGACAGCGTCACGACCTTGCCGCCGAATTCATTGACTTTCTCGACCGCGAACTGCGCCACGTTTCCGGAACCGGAGACGGTGACCGTCTTGCCTTCGAGGCTTTCGCCGCGCGTGGCGAGCATGTTCTGCGCGAAATACACGGCGCCGTAGCCCGTGGCTTCCGGACGAATCAGCGAGCCGCCCCAGCTGAGGCCCTTGCCGGTAAGCACGCCCTCGAACGCATTGCGCAGCTTCTTGTACTGACCGAACATGAAGCCGATCTCGCGTCCGCCCACGCCGATGTCGCCGGCGGGCACGTCGGTGTTCGGACCGATGTGACGGAAGAGCTCACTCATGAAGCTCTGCGTGAAGCGCATGACTTCGTTGTCGGACTTGCCCTTGGGATCGAAATCCGATCCACCCTTGCCACCACCCATCGGCAGCGTCGTCAGGCTGTTTTTGAAGACCTGCTCGAAACCGAGAAATTTCAGGATGCCGAGGTTCACGCTCGGATGAAAGCGAAGACCGCCCTTGTAGGGACCAATGGCGCTGTTGAATTCGACGCGGAATCCGCGGTTGACCTGGACATCGCCGTTGTCATCTACCCAGGGCACACGGAACAGAATGACACGCTCGGGCTCCACGATCCGCTCCAGGATATTCGCTTTGCGGAACTCAGGATGCTTATCGACCACGGGCAACAACGAGCCGATAACTTCCTCCACTGCCTGGTGAAACTCGGGCTGGGCGGGATTCTTCGCCTTGACCCCGTTCATGAATTCGGTTAATGCGGTTGACATGGAACACTCCTTGTAACTATTGAGTGGTGAAGTGATGGAGGGCATGATCAGAATCGATCTGAATGTCTGCCATATTCGAAAATCGAGTCGCTGTCAGTACCTGTGGGAGTCTTCGATAGGGCGCTCATACGGTAAAAAAAAGGGAATAAGACCCTGAATGCTTTGGAGTTAAAACTACGATGAATGCCAATTTCGTGGCGTAGGGGAATCTCCTTGCGTTCTGTAGGGAATACCCTACAAGCC
The DNA here is from genome assembly GCA_913060595.1 of uncultured Ignavibacteria bacterium. Taxonomy (GTDB): domain Bacteria; phylum Bacteroidota; class Ignavibacteria; order SZUA-365; family SZUA-365; genus BM516. Next base: position 10,712 of record CAJXSA010000072.1, on the reverse strand, counting down.
GGTCTCATACTGCGATACGCAAAAATCGAGATTTTTTCCGAGACAGAAAAATCTTTTCCGCACCGCGGCTTGCACGCCCTGCCCCGCGCATGTAGATTATGCGAGAAGTATCACAGAACGAGCGGCCCCGCATGAAACGCAGACGCATCAAGCGCGACGAGCTTCGCGATCTCATCATCGAATCGGGATTCTCCAGCAGCGACATCAGTCCTCACGATCTCGATTTCAAGGATCTGATGCGCTTCCGGGTCAACAACATCCTGCTCGTTTCCAGCCGATATGACTTCTACACGCTGGTTGACGACGGGCAGCTGACCGAAGCAATTTTCAGCGAGTACCTCGAACTGAACCTTCACTACGCGCCGTCGATCACGCGCGTGTATTCAGGTGAAGCGGCGCTGGAGGCCCTTGAGCAGCATCAGTTCGATCTTGTCATCACGATGATGCGTCTGGGGGACATGAGTCTCGAGAATTTCTGCCGTGCGGCCAAGGAGCGCAACCCGGACATTCCCGTCGCACTGCTCGGCTATCAGAGCAAGGAACTGCAGGTGCTGCTCAACCAGGGTGCCATCGATCTGTTCGATCGTGTGTTCATCTGGTCCGGCGATCGCAAGCTGTTCCTCGCCATCATCAAGCTGCTCGAAGACTGGATGAACGCGCGCACCGACTGCAACGATTTCGGTGTTCGTGCCATTATCCTCGTTGAGGATTCCCCGCAGTTTTATTCTTCATTCCTGCCGCTGATATATACCGAGCTGATCAAGCAGGGACAGATGCTCATCGAGGAAGGAAAGAATTTCGCGGAGAAGCTGCTGCGGCAGCGGGCGCGTCCGAAGATCCTGCATGCCACGAATTTCGAAGAGGCGTGGAGGTATTTTCACAAGTACCGGAAAGAGCTGCTCGGCATCATCACCGACATCAAGTTTCCCATCGAGGGGGTGGAAGACGATCGCGCGGGTATCAAGTACATCCGCCGCGTCCGTGAAAAGTGTCCCCTGCTGCCCGTGCTGGTGCAGTCCTCCCGCGAGGACCTGCGCGAGGAGATTCTCGGGCTCAATGCGGCGTTCGCGAACAAGGGGTCCCGCACGCTTTTGCAGGAAGTACGGGACTTCATGCTGAACAATTTCGGCTTCGGGGACTTTGTCTTCCGCCTTCCGGACGGCACGGAAGTCGACCGCGCCCGCACCATCCGGCAGCTGCGGAAGAAGCTGCGGAGCGTGCCGGACGAATCGCTGCGTTACCATGCATCACACGATCATTTTTCCAACTGGCTGCTGGCACGCACGCGCTTTCGTCTCGCGGCGGAGATTAAACCGGTGAAGATCACCGAGTTCGAGTCCATGGACGATCTGCGGGTGTATATCAACCGGAAGATCGACGAGCTGGTGATTTACGACGAGCGCGGTGTCATCGCCGAGTTCTCCAACGAGGAGTTCGATTCCCCGGCCACCTTCCTTCGCATCGGCCGCGGCTCGCTTGGCGGCAAGGCGCGCGGACTGGCTTTCATCGACAACATTCTCAAGAACTACCTGCATCCCTCGTACTTCCCGAACGTGCGCATCAAGATTCCGCGGTCGATCATCGTCTGCACCGAGGTGTTTTCACAGTTCATGGAGATCAACGGACTGCTGCCGAAAGTCGTGCAGAACATACCGGACGAGGAAATCGTCGCGCACTTCATGGACGCGCGTTTTCCGGAAAGTGTCGAGGAGGACCTGCGCGCCGTGGTGCTGCGCACGCCCCGTCCGCTGGCGATTCGTTCTTCCAGCCTGCTCGAGGACACGCTGTATCAGCCCTTCGCGGGCATTTACGCGACGGTCATGCTCCCGAACAGCAACCCGGATCCCTATGTGCGCTTTCGTGAACTCGAGCATGCGATCAAGTATGTCTTTGCTTCCACGTACCTGAAAAGCGCCAAGAATTACATCGAGGCCACCGGGCATCGCATCGAAGAAGAGCAGATGGCGGTGATCATCCAGGAGATGGCCGGACAGAACTACGACGGGTATTTCTACCCGCATTATTCCGGCGTGGCGCGGTCGTTCAACTATTATCCCTTCGGGGATGCGCGGCAGACCGACGGCATCGTAAACCTTGCGCTCGGACTCGGGAAAACCATCGTCGACGGCGGTGTCAGCGCGCAGTTCTGTCCACAGTACCCGACAATCCTTCCGCAGTTCGCGACACGGAAGGATTATTTCAGCAATTCGCAGAAAAAATTCTACGCGGTGCATCTGCAATCCGATCCGCTGGAGCAGAAGCCGAGCGAGGACGAAAACCTGGAGCTGCTCGACACCAAGACAGCGGAAAAGCACGGGACACTCGAGTACCTGGCGTCCACCTACTGCACGGAGGACGACACGCTGTACGAGGGGACATTCCGCAAGGGACTGCGTGTCCTTGATTTCGCGCCCATCCTGCAGTCGGAATACATTCCGCTCGCAAAGGTGCTGCGCCTCATGATGAAGCTCTGCGAGACGGCGATGAACTGCCCGGTGGAAATAGAATTCGCCGGCGTGCTCGGCGAGCACTTCGACGATATCTCGGAGTTTGATTTCCTTCAGGTGCGTCCGATGGTCAAGGAGGAGGGAAGCGTCGAGCTGCGTCCCGAAGACCTGGAAGCGGACGATCTGCTGCTGCGCAGCAGCAATGTGCTCGGGAACGGGGTGTATTTCCTCGAGGACATCGTCTTCGTGCTCCCCGAGAAATTTGACAGCGCGCGCACACAGGAGATGGCACAGGAGATTTCGGCGCTCAACAGGAAGCTGCTCGATCAGCAGCGGCCGTATCTGCTCCTCGGTCCCGGTCGCTGGGGTTCCGCGGACCCATGGCTGGGCATCCCCGTTCGTTTCACGGGCATCTCCGGTGCGACGGCCATCGTGGAAACCTCACTTCCCAACATGCTTCCGGATCCGTCGCAGGGATCGCATTTCTTCCAGAACCTGACCTCCTTCCACATCGCGTATTTCACCACGCGTCACTATCGTGAGGAGGATTACATCGACTGGGACTGGCTGCACGGCCTCGACGTCGTCGAAGAGGGACCCTACGTGCGGCATGTGCGTGCGCCGCAGCGCCTCGAGGTGCGCGTCGACGGGCAGAGCGGCGCCGGCATCATTATCAAGACCGGGACAGGAGACGGGAAGCCCTACACGCTCGAACAGATGCGGGAAGCCGCCAATCCGCTCGGTTCGTAACTGGGACGCGGGATTCGCGCACGAAACGCGCGAGTCATACCCAGAACGTGCGAGTCATATCCCGTACGCACGAGTCATACCCGGTACGCACATTGATTGTTCGATCAAACGCGAGACCCCCGCCGATATGGCGGGGGTCTTTTGCGTTCCCCGCGCGAAGGGGGCGCGGAGGAAACGATCATGAAGGAAAGGGAGGGTTATACGATGCCCTGCGCGAGCATGGCGTCGGCCACTTTCGTGAACCCGGCGATGTTCGCACCGGCGACGTAGTTGCCCTTGAGGCCGTTGTTGTCGGCCGCGTCGAGGCAGGATTGGTGGATGTTCTTCATGATACGATGGAGATGGCTGTCCACTTCCTCGCGCGACCAGTTCATGCGCAGCGAGTTCTGCGTCATTTCGAGACCGGACACGGCCACACCGCCGGCATTGGCGGCTTTTGCGGGTCCGTAGAGAATGTCGGATTCGAGAATGAGGTGTGCGGCATCCGCGGTGGTCGGCATGTTCGCGCCTTCACTGATTGCCATGCAGCCGTTCGCGATGAGGGCGCGGGCGTCGTCGGCATTGAGTTCGTTCTGCGTCGCGCAGGGGAGGGCGATGTCGCACTTGACTTCCCACGGATGCTTGTTGGGCACGAACTCGACGCCGAACTGTTCGGCGTAGGGCTCGACGATGTCCTGGTTGCTGGCGCGCAGCTCGAGCATGTACTCGACCTTGTCGCCCGTGATGCCGGCGGGATCATGGATGTAGCCGTCCGGACCGGACAGTGTCACGACCTTGCCGCCCAGTTCGTTGACCTTGGTTACCGCACCCCATGCGACGTTGCCGAAGCCGGAAACGGCGACGGTTTTGCCTTCGAAGCTCTGGCCCATGGTCGCCAGCATTTCCGCCGCGAAATACACCACACCGAAACCCGTGGCTTCCGGGCGGATGAGGCTGCCGCCCCAGCTGAGGCCCTTGCCGGTGAGCACGCCGTCGAAAGAATTGCGCAGTTTCTTGTACTGTCCGAACATGAAGCCGATTTCCTGTCCGCCGACGCCGATGTCACCGGCGGGAACGTCGGTGTTCGGTCCGATATGACGGAAAAGCTCGCTCATGAAGGACTGCGTGAAACGCATGATTTCATTTTTCGACTTGAACTTCGGATCGAAATCCGAGCCGCCCTTTCCGCCGCCCATCGGCAGTGTGGTCAGGCTGTTCTTGAAAATCTGTTCGAAACCAAGGAATTTGAGAATGCTCAGTGTAACGCTCGGGTGGAAGCGCAGACCGCCCTTGTAGGGGCCGATGGCGCTGTTGAATTCGATGCGATAGCCGCGGTTGACGCGCACTTCGCCGTTGTCGGCAACCCACGGAACGCGAAACATGATGACGCGCTCGGGTTCGACCAGACGCTCGAGAATCTTTGCCTTGCGGTATTCGGGATGCTTGTCAAGAACCGGCAGCAGGGTCTCGACGACCTCTTCGACTGCCTGGTGAAATTCTGCTTCGCCCGGGTTCTTGGTCTTGACTTCCTGCATGAAGTCGTTCAGTGCGGTAGCCATTGGGATTCCTTGCAAAAGTTGCTGATGAAATCGTGGAAAAGAACGAAACTCCCTTCCACAAAGTTACGCAATTTCGCAGCGTGGAAAAAAGAAATTCGGATAAAAAAGAAGGCTGAATTCGCCTTTGGCGTGCAGGGACGCCTCCGGCGCCGCCGCTTGCGTTCGGGCCTCTTCGCCTCTATATTATTTCCCCCTCGATTCCCATTACATGGAGGTCACAGATGCTGAAACTGACATACCTGAGCCATTCTTCATTTCTTCTCGAGGACGGGACGCACACCATCGCAATCGATCCTTTCCTGACGGGAAATCCGACCGCCCCGATGAAGGCGGAGGATATCGACGCGCAGTTCATCGTGCTCACCCATGCGCACGGTGACCACATCGGCGACAGCTTCGATATCGCAAAACGCTGCGACAGCCTTGTGATCGCCGTGAACGAACTGGCCGGCTACGTCGCGGAGAAGGGAATGCAGTCGCATCCGATGCATATCGGAGGCGCATACAACTTCGACTTCGGCCGCCTGAAATTCACGATCGCGCATCACGGATCCGCCTCTCCGGAAGGGCTGTACATGGGAGAGCCCGCGGGTGTGGTCATCACCATGGGCGGCAAGACCGTCTACCATACCGGGGACACGGGACTGTTCCTCGACATGCAGCTCATCGGCGAGCGCGATCGGATCGACTGCATGCTCGCGCCCATCGGAGACAATTTCACCATGGGCATCGACGATGCCGTGAAAGCGGTGGAGTTCGTCAAACCGGGACTGGCGATTCCCATGCATTACAACACCTTCCCCGTCATCGAGGCGGATCCCGAGGAATTCCGCCGCAAGGTGAGTGAGCAGGGCGGCAGCGCGCGTGTCCTCGCCTACGGCGAAAGCATCGAACTCTGAGTGCCGAAACCGGCACCTCCGCGCTGTCCGGTTTGCGGTCAGCAGGAGCGTGATCCGCGTTTTATTCCGGCGTTTGTTTTTTGTGAAAATTTTCGCAGATTGATCTCCCCCTCCAGGGCCAACGCTCTTGGACGGTGAATGCACGTATTGATTTCGCGCTCGCTGCGGTCCACGGCGAGCTATTCACAACAACATCGGAAACACAGAACCGACCGGTACGACCGGGAGGCCGGGGAAATCCACTCTGTTCCACTATCGTGAGCATGCATGACGCAGTTTGCTTCCGATCCGTTCCGCAATATTCCTCTGTTTGTCGCCGCCGTGCTGCTCTTCGCGGCGTGTGGCGGGAAACAGATGAGCATTGAGGAATTCCAGTCCATGGCGCGCGAAGCGGAGGAAACATCCTCCACCATCGTTTCCTGCCAGGAATCCATGCGCGACATACTGCAGGCCTACAACCAGACGGTCCTTCCGGCACGACGACTGACGCTGCAGCTGCATCCCGAGTACGGACTGGCAGGCGAGGAGATGCAGAAGCTTGTGGCGCATATCGACAGCGAACCGGACGGATCCTGTCGCGGTGTGCTGATGCAGATCATCGGATTGCAGGAAGAAATCGACGTTCTCAACGAACAACTCCGCGAGATCACCGACAACCTTCCGGAACCGCATCGCGTTCAGCGCGGGGAGAATCATTACACACTGTGCATGGACTATCTCATGCGGGAGCACGACATGTCTCACCGCATGGCGGATTCCCTCGTGGCACGCGTTGCGCTGACCGGCGATATCATCGAGGGTTTCCACGTGTGGTTCCTGTATCAGAACGAGGTCTTCGGCACCTTCGTCACGCAGGGAGACGCCCACATATCGCCGACGGTGTTTGCCAAAGTGGTGAAGAACCATCTTCTCGAGCAGGCGCGCAGCCAGGGCCGGAGTGAGGCCTTTGAAAGCATACTCGACAGCCTCAAGCGTTCCGGCGCCCTTCTCGCGAACCTGAAAAAGGCGGCGCTCAAATAGCATTCCATCGCATGGACGAAATGAAACGGTCCCGCACGCATCTTGCACGCGCGGGACCGTTCCCGTAAATGAGAGCCCGTCCGCATGATCGGGCTCTCGCAGCACTTCGTCAATCAACAGGACGATGCCTCGCGGAAATTATTTGCTGAGCATCATTTTTATTGAAGTGCGTGTCATACCATTGTCCAGTCGGCAGAAATACATGCCGCTGGGAAGATTCGTTCCGTCGAAGCGCGCCCGGTGCGTTCCTGCCTCATGGACGCCGTCTGCGAGAACGGCGACCTCACGGCCCAGCATGTCATGGACGCTGAGACGGAGCTGCATGCGTTGCGGCAGCGCAAAGCTGATCACCGTTTCAGGATTGAAGGGATTCGGGTAATTCTGACGCAGCGAAAAGGCGGCGGGCCGGGTGTCGATCTGCTCCACGCCAAGAAGCTGGACAGGGATGCGCACGTCCTCGAGATACCAGACGACCTGGTCGGAGTACAGGGGATCGTCGTCCGCCGTCTCGCCGACGCCCCATTCCACGAAGAGAATGTGCAGCTGTCCCTCGTCGCCGGCATATGACGCCATCTTGCTGTACTTCGCGCCGACGTCGTCGAGCGCGGTCAGGCGCATGAGGCTGTCCATCGCAAAGCTGTTGTGATCGGGCTGCGCGAAATCCCACTGGCGCATCCAGGCGATGTCGTGACGGGAATCCACGTGGCGGCCGTTCGCGTAAATCTGCGTGATGGTGTCGGCGAACAGCGTCGGCGTTCCCGCGACGTTCGCGACCGTCCAGCTGAAGAACGGGGAGATCCATTTCGCCCAGATCTTCTTTCCGTCACGACTGCGCGCCCATTTCGGTTCATTGCGGAAGACGACGGCGTCATCGTCGTCCGATGCGGCGGTGAAGGACATGCGATCGACGCGCACGCGCTGCACCGGGCCGACGGGCACGATGCTCCAGCTGTCGTCATCGTTCTGTGCGATCTCTGTGACGAAGGTGGAGTCCACGTGCCGCAGGTTGATGGTGCTGTCCGTGTTCGCCTCATCGAAGGGGCTGAAGGGATTCAGATCGGCCGAACACACGGTGAGGAAGTGAATGCGGTTCTTGTAATCGAGCACGACGTCGAGATCCCAGGACTGGGCGATGCCGGCGTCGAACGGGGCCGGTTTCTGGCTGATGTCCGCGATGCGCAGGCTCTGTGTCCCGCCCCAGCTTTCGCCCCTGTCGGTCGAGATGCGCCAGGCGATTTCGTGATGTTCGTCGAGCAGGTTCGCGCGGCCCGGTTCGCTTTCAATCACCATCACCCAGCTGGCGATCATGGTACTGCCGTCCGGCGAAATGTTGAGCCGATGGTTGAGTGCGACATATCCGTTGGGAACGAGATGCGGTCCGTAGAACGGTTCGCCGATGTCCACCGGCGCCCAGTTGGCTCCGCCGTCGGTGGAACGGAGGAGGAAATACTCATCGGTGAAAAAACCGTTCGAGGGCTCCACCGCTTCGGCGGCGCTGTAGAGATATCCGGTCTCCTGGTCCACCATGATGCTCCATGGAATGCTCCAGTTCGGCGGTGTCGCGAGCGAGGAGTATGTGGGCTCTTCATTGCCGAGCGCTGCGCGCATGGCGTTCACCTGCCCGAACTCCTGGCTTCCGTCTCCGTACTGCACCACCTGCGGCCAGAGGAGAGCGATGTGCGCGCCGCTGCCGGCATTCGGGAGGAAGATGTTCGGGTAGCGGGGATTCGCCGTGGTGGCGACATTGTCGCCCTGCGCGGACCATGTTGCGCCGTGGTCTGCGGAATACCGAATGTAGAGCGTGTTGCCGTCGCTGTCCTGAGAACGGTCATTGCCGCGGAAGACGACAGCCACCTCGCCGCTCTGTGGGTCGCAGGCGATCTGGTTGCGGTTCTCTCCCATCATGCAGTAGGTGTTGGCCATCAGGCCCATTTCAAAAAGGGAATGGTTCGCGGTTTTCTGCAGCCGCTGTTTTCGCGGGAGGGTGCGCTTGCCGAGCGCGTGGTTGCCGATGGGCTGCAGTCCCTGCGCGTAGGCGTCAGATATGGTCTGGGAGCATTGCAGCGCGGGATTGTCGCATGGTCGCAGCTGAAGGGTCATACGCGGGAAAATGATGTCGTCTTGCAGGCGCGACTGCGCGTTCACGCTTACTGCGAAGAGCAACAGGAAGAGGGTAGCAGTCCGGTAGATCATGGCAGACTCCTTGCGTTGGTGTGACACGGTTGTGCCGTGACGTTTCCACCCAGCCGTCGGCATTGTAGGTCTTACATCATCAAGGACACCAAATTCCGGAATAGGTAACAAAAAAAGTCCCCTCCGCGAACGGAGGGGACTCAAGCGGAAGAAAACGGGTCAGCTTACTTGCTGAGCATCATCTTCTTGGAAACGCTGTTGGCGCCGCTCTCGAGGCGGTAGATGTACATGCCGCTCGTGAGGCTGCTGGCGTCGAAGGTGGCGCGGTGGGTACCGGCGCTGCGGAACTCGTCGACCAGCGTGGCGACTTCCTGTCCGAGCAGGTTGAACACGCGCAGCGAGACCTGGGAGGCCTGCGGCAGCGTGAAGGTGATTTCCGTACTCGGGTTGAAGGGATTCGGGTAGTTCTGAGAGAGCGTGAAGTTGCCCGGCGTGCTGTCGACCTGTTCGACATCGAGTGCGTCGGGAACGTTGACGACGACGTCTTCCACGTACCAGACGACCTGGTCGGTGAACAGCGGATCGTCATCGAGGGTTTCGCCGATGCCCCACTCGGTGAAGATGATGTGCAGCTCACCATTGTTGCCGGCGTAGTTGGCAATCTTGGTGTACTTGGCGTCGACCTCTTCGAGGTCGGTGACGCGCATGAGGCTGTCCATCTCGTTGGTGATCATGTCGGGGTTGCCGAAGTCCCAGGCGTAGGTCCAGGCCTGGATGCTGCGGCTGTCGACGTGACGGCCGTTGACATAGATCTGATGCAGCGTGTCGGAGAACAGGGTGGCCTGTCCGGCGACGTCGCCGATGCGCCAGGTCAGGAGGGAGGAGATCCATTTCGCATAGATCTTTTTGCCGTCCCAGCTGCGGGCCCACTTGGGCTCGTTGCGGAACACGGCCGGCGTGTCATCGGAGGAACCGGCGGTGAAGCTGGCGCGGTCGGTGCGCACGCGGCGCACGGGACCGATCGGGTAGATCTTGGGCTGACCGTCGATCATGGTGATTTCGCTGGTGAACGTGGAGTCCACGTGGCCGAGGTTCACGGTGCTGTCCGTCGGGGCTTCCGCGAACGGATCGAACGGGTTGGTGTCGGCGGAGAGCACGACGAGGAAATGCGGTTCGTTCTTATAGTCGAGCACGACGTCGAAGTCCCATGCCATGGTCAGCTTGGCGTCGAACGGCGCGGGCTTGTTCTGGATGTCGCCGGGCTTGATGCGCTGCAGCTCGCCCCAGCTCGCACCCTGATCGGTGGAGATACGGTAGGCGATCTCGTGGTTTTCGTCAAGCAGGAAGGCGCGGCCGGGCTCGCTTTCGATGATCAGCGGGAAGGCCATGATCATGGTGCTGCCGTCCGGGGAGATGTCGAGGCGCAGGCTGCCGCCGAAGTAGCCGTTGGGCACGAGGTCGGAGGTGTACGCCGGATTGTCGAAGGTCACGGGGGCCCAGCTGCCGCCGCCGTCGGTGGAGCGAATCACGAAGAGCTCACCGGTGGAGGCGCCGTTGGAGGGCTCGAGGGCAAGGGCCATCGAGTAGAGATGTCCGTTGGCCTGGTTCTGCACGATCTGCCAGGGAATCGACCAGTTGGGCGGCGTGGAGAAGGTGCCGTAGCTCGGATTGCCGTTGCCGATGTCTGCTTTCATCGAGTACACGTCGCCGAAGCCTTCCGAACCGTCGCCGAAGCGGATGACCTGCGGCCACAGCACGGAGGTGTGCGCACCGCTGCCGTCGTTCGGCAGGAAGATGTTCGGGTAACGCGGGCTGGCGGTGGTGGCGATGTTGTCGCCCTGCGCCGACCAGGTGGCGCCGTGATCGCTGGAGTAACGGATGTACAGCGTGTTGCCGTCGCCCTGCGAGGAGCGGTCGTTGCCGCG
>CAJXSA010000071.1 GCA_913060595.1 uncultured Ignavibacteria bacterium | reverse complement strand
GGTCCATCCGGCGGACCGACGGATTCAGACCGAGGATGGATCCGTGTTTTCGTATGAAACGCTTATCTGGGCGGCTGATCTGAAAACCCTCTATCAGCGGACGCACACGGAGGCACTCCCGGAGCGCGAGCGGGAAAAGATCGCCGCTGTGAAAAAGACCATGCTCCGCGGACGCGGCAGCGAATCCGTCTTCAGTCTCTTTCTCGAGGTGGATGTTCCCCCGGAAAGCTTCGCTGAAATCGCGCACGGACATTTTTTCTATACACCGTCAGCGCAGGGCCTGGGCGACACGCATCACGCACAGCTCCGGAAGCTGCTCGACGGCTGGGAGCAGGCAGACCGAAACGCGGTGCTCTCCTGGCTCGACGCGTTCACGGAACGCAATACCTATGAAATCTCCATCCCCGCGTTGAAATATCCCGACATGGCCCCGCCGGGCAAAACCGGTCTCGTCGTCAGCTTCCTCGCCGAACACGAGCTGTTCACGAAGGTCCGCGATACGGGCTGGCTCGACGAGTTTACCGCCGCGATCGAGGACCGCATCGTGCGGGTGCTCACGGACTCCATTTACCCGATGCTCAAGGACAGCATTCTCGAGCGGTTCTCATTTTCTCCGCTCAGCATCGAAAACCGCATCGGCAGTTCAGAGGGCGCCATCGTCGGCTGGTCCTTCGCCGAACCGCTGCCGGTGTTGCACAAAATACAGCAGGCCGGAAGTGCGGTGCTGACGCCTATTCCCGGTGTGTTCCAGGCCGGGCAGTGGGCCTACAGTCCGGGTGGCGTGCCGATGTCAATTCTCACCGGCAAGATCGCGGCGGACCGTGTGCTGCGGAAGAAATGAGGACATATGTTGACGCGGTGCGTGTCAACATATCTCGCGCCTGCCCTGTGCCCGGATTCATGATTCGCTTATAGGAGTGATTCTTCATACACGAAACAAGAGGAAAGAACATGAGAAATTTCTGGAAATCCGAAAATATCTTTCCGGTCGCATTCATTGCGCTGATGCTCTTCGCCGCAGCGGCATGCGACAACGGAACGGATCCCGATCCGGTGACTCCGAGTGAGACGTTTATTGGTACCTGGGAAATGACGAACATCGTCATGTATGACACACCCATCGGTGAGATGACCATACCCGCGGAACAGTTCCTCGGGATGTCGGGGACGGGCGCGGCGAAGTCTGTCCTGCAATTCGAGCAGAACGGAACCGTTGCCGTTTTCACGAACTACACGGACAACAGCCAGGACACCATGTCAGGAACATGGAGCGTGAACGGAGACGATCTGGCCGTTTCCGGCGCGGGTATCGACGATACCGTACAGTACAAGGTCGACGCAAGCATCCTCACCCTCACCCGGGTCATGGCCATCAACTTTACCCCGGAGAGCCCGAAAGAGGATATCGTCCTTGACATGAACTACACACGGATCCCGTAAATGACCGTTGTTGCGACCGCGTTCTGCTTGCTGCTCCTGCTGTGCTCCGCCCCGCTCGAGGCGCAGACCGGCGTCCGTTTCGGTTTCAAGGGCGGGTACAGCATGTCTCTGCAGTACGGGATAACCCCGACAGACAACAGGTACACCGTGAGCACGTCCTCCCGCCATGCGGCCGCGGGAGGATTCATGATGCATTACCCGATCACGGAATCCTTCGCCGTGCAGCAGGAATTCATGTACGTCATGAAAGGATCGCGTCATGATATCGGCATACCCGCCGACGGCGTGCAGACCCTCACGCTCTACGACATCAACTACTTCGAAATTCCCCTGGTGTTCCGTTACGTTTTTCTTCACTTCGGTGACTACAGGGTGTACGGCGCCTGCGGCTGGGCGATGTCGATACTGCTCAACGGAAGGGTGGAACTCGACGGCACCGTCGAGGAGGACGGCGCGCTGATAGGATTCAAGTACGCCGACAAGATTCGAGGCCTCGACGATTTCGACTACAGCTTTGTTTACGGCCTCGGCGTGGAAGCCCCGTTCTTCGGGAAGGACTGGTTCTTCGAATACCGTTTCACCATAGGATGGAACACGCTGGAGATGCCGACCTTCCCCGACGAACCGACCGCGCCGCTGCGCAATCAGAACTACGTATTCGCGCTGGGGATGTACCTGTAGCGTGACTACATCAGCCAGAAAAGATTGAGTGCGGCCATGATGGGACTGAGCACCATGATGACCACGGCGAGCGCGCGCTTGATCTCACCGAGGTGTTTCAGCGCCGCGAAAGAAAGGGTGAACGCGAACACGGATGCGAAGAGGGAGAGAACCTGGCGCACACCATACCCGTGGAGGAATGCGGGGAACATGGCGTCATAGCGAACACGCGCGTCTTCGATGGAGCCTGCTTCACTGCTCACGATCAGCCAGCCCACGGTGATGTACAGTGCGATGATGAATGCGAGCTGACCCAGTGTGGCCAGGCCGCCGCGCAGGAGATATGTCTGTTGTTCTCGCATGGACTGAATTCGTCTTTCGATGGTGCGCTGTGCTCGTGGGGAAATCTACGCGATCATCGGCTGCCAGTCAATTGCGCGTGCTTCAATGGCCGATATCTCCCGGCAGCGCCACCAGCGGGCAGAGCACGGAGGGCTGTGCGAAAATACATTCTGAACCGGACTTGAATATCTCCTTCCCGGTCGGTAACTTCACGCATTCCATAGTTGCTGATGTGTGCCGCATGATTCCTGCAAAACGGATTGCTCCGTGCCGGGAGGCGGGGACATTCGCCTGACTGCGTGAAACGGTTTCCGCCTCATTCGTCCTTGATGGCGGGCCTTGAGCGGAGTCGGCTTCGTGTCTCCGGGAACACCGCATGGCACACGTCGGTTTGTTGTCGTACCGATATGAAGAGGAGAATCGACGCATGTGCAAATCAAGTGGGAAGAGAACACGAATGCTGATCGCCATGATGGTCCTGCTAGTCACGGGACTGGCGGCGTGCGGCGGCGGAGGAGGTGAAAACGAGGATACAGCGGCGACGGACGACGCAGTGCCGTCGGAGTCTGCGCAGCCTGCGGCGTCCGCGGAAATACCGGCTGGCTGGACGGCTGCGGAGTTCAACGATTGCAGTTTCGCTGTGCCGGGGGATTGGAACGGTGATGCGGATGCCGGCGTCTGGTGGCCCGGGGAGGGGAGCATGGCGATGGGCCGACCTGCGACCAGCCTGCACACCGGCGGCATGCCGATGCTGCAGGGAGCGAGTTTCGAAGACCGAATCGCGAACCGCACGAACAACGCTCTGGAGAACCGCAGGGACTTCACGGTTGCAGGGATGCAGGCGGTTTCCGGGAACTGGACAATACGTGACAAGAAATATGTCGGCGTGTTCATCAAAGAGGAGATCTCCGCGGACGTTGCCGTCGCGCATTTCCTCGACTGCCGTGCGCCCGTCGCGGACTTCCCCGCATACGAGGAAGTGTTCAACAACATCATTGCGACCTTCACACCCTAGATCAATTCAAGAGGAGAACAGCATGCAGGCACTGAAAAAGTACATTCTCATCATTGCAGGATGCGCCGCCATCCTCAGCTTCAACACCGTTCCGGCACATGCCCAGGATCCAGTGGACATCATGCAGATGATCATCATCGCAGACGGATATGTGACGATGCAATGGGCCTCCGCGCACATGAAACGTATGCACATCCTGCTTGCATCGACGCTCGATGAAAAGTACGGCATCGCCGTTCAGCCTCGAGGTGTGGACGTTCCCGGTTTCGAAGCGTCGATGCGGGAGGCGCAGCCGAAAATCACAGAGGATCAATGGGGGGTGCTCGAGAAGATCAAGGGTACGCAGAAATTTCTCATCGTGGATCTGCGCCTTCCGGACGACGACGATGACGACGATGGAGAACTGCGCGTGCTGCTGATCAAACTTCCGGATCGCAGCATCGAGAAAATCGGGACGGTCGCGTTGAAGGTTCCGGTAGACAAGAAGAAAGAGGCGTTCATGAAAGAACTCGCCGCACGATGTGCTCCGCATATCGCCAAATTCCTGAAGGCGCAGCACAAGTAGCGCGGGGAGACATCACGGATCCCTCTGCGGTCTGGCGATGCATGGAAAGCCTCACAAACGCAGTATGGTGATTCCCGTCGACAAGCTGAGAGATACACATGAGCCCGGCCATGCGCCGGGCTTGATGGGGCTCCCTGTCGGGGAGCCCTATCTGCACTTTAGAGAACAAGGAGCGCGGCGCTGCCGGTGCGTGCACCCGACTGCAGAAGAAGTGTGTAGCGTCCGGCTGCGAGGGGGGGCAGGCGGAGACGCAGTATTTGCGGACCGAAGTCGTCGGTCGGTACGGGCAGACGCAGGATCTCTTTTCCCGCGCTGTCGAACACACGCAGCTGTGCGCTGCCCGCGACCGGGAGAGTGAAGCGCAGCTGCAGTGCGGGGGGGAGCTCATGTGAGTACAGCAGGTTCGGCGCGACACTGAACGCGAGCGCCTCCGGCATGGTGATGGCGTCTGTGATGCGGTAGAGTCCGTCCGCGCTGGTGGTGTCGACGAGCGGACTCCACGGATTCCCCGCCTTGCGAACACCGAGAAGGGGGGCGTTGCGGAAGCAGGCCGCACTGAGGGCATCGTGTTTCAGCGCCAGTGTGCGGCTGTCGAGCTGCGTGACACGGACCGGTTCCGCGCAGGTCAGAACATCCCGCGGCGGGGCATCTTCCATCATTCCCGTCTGTGCGATGCCGACACTGCAGGTGATGCGCAGCTGTCCGTTCCTGCTCAGCGCCGCCTGTGCGACGGTGAGCGGCACGCCGTCGTCCCACTGAATGTTCTTCAGAGCCGAGAACGCTTCGCGCGCCTGCGCCCAGTGCCCTGCGAGCGCACCGAGACGACGCTGGAAGAGATACCAGTTTTTCTGTGCCGCCGGACTCCATGCAGCTTCGGCGAAGGCCGCCGCGCGGGGAAAAAGCTGTCGCTCCATCGCGGCGGTGTTGCGGGTTTCCTCTGTCCACAGGCAGCATTCCAGGCCCAGCGGGGCGGGAAGCGCAGCGTCCCAGCGCGTTTCATCCAGGGGGTCGAACTCGTAGGTGTTCTGCAGGGAGTTCTTCTCGTGATCGTAGTCGAAATAGCATTCCGCGTTCGGGGAACAGATGACCGGGTGTCCGCTTTCCGCGGCGCGGTTGGCGATATACATGCCGTGCCACGCCTGTATGACCATGTCCGAGGGCGCGTCGCCGAAGGTTTCATTCCACCCGATCGGTGTTTTGCCGAGATCGCGTACGATGTTCGCCACGCGCGTCGTGAAATACCCGCGGAGCGCTTCCGTATCCGCGAAACCCTTTTCGACGCGTCGCAGCTGGCAGCTGTAGCATTTCTTCCACGTATACGTTCGCACCTCGTCTCCGCCGATGTGTATCCACGGGGAGGGAAACAGCGCCGCCACCTCTTCGAGCACATCGGCGACGAACGCGTAGGTCCACTCCCTGCCGGCGCAGAGAACGGCGTCGTGCGGTCCCATCTCCACCGGCACTCCTCGCGGACGGGAGAAACAGTCGAGCTGCGGGTATGCGGCCACCGCGGCCGCCGTATGTCCGGGGAGATCGATCTCGGGAACGACGATCATGTGCCGCGCCGCGGCATAGGCGATGATATCGCGCATCTCCTCCTGCGTGTAAAATCCTCCGGTGCGCCCCGGGCCTTCACCGCGCCAGGCGCCGATGTCGGTGAGCGCGGGGTGGCTGCGGATTTCCAGGCGCCATCCCTGGTCGTCGGTGAGATGGAGATGCAGACGGTTGAATTTCAAGGCGGCGAAACGGTCGATCATGCGGCGCAAATCATGGGTGGGAATGAAATGCCTGCTGCAGTCGAGCATGACGCCGCGCCAGCGGAAACGCGGGGCATCTTCGATATGGACGAGGGGAATGCGCAGCGCACGCGGACGCGCACCCCGCTGCAGGGAAGCAGGAAGCAGCTGCCGCAATGTCTGCATGGCATAGAATCCTCCCGCACTGCTTCGCGCCCGGATTAGCACGCCGCGTTCGGTGATGTCGAGAACGTATCCTTCTTCGGACAGGACGGACGGATCGGCGATGAAGCGGATGTCCGGCAATGGTCCTTCGGCGGTATTGAGCGGACGCACCCGGGGGGTGGCGTCTCCGTGCGCGGTGAGCAGTGCTGCCAGTTCCGTCGCCGCTGCGTGATGCAGGGAATCGGCGAAGAGCGGAACACTCGTGGTCAGCACGCAGATGCCATCCGACGGCTGCTGCAGCGCCGGGACGGGGATAACGGGCAGGGGGGAAGGGAATTCCCGTGGCTGTGCCGCGAGGCGCGGTGGCAGCGCGATGAGCAGCAGGATCAGGCAGCAGTGTCGTGCAATGTGCTTCAGCATGGGTACGGACTCGTCAACGATCTCTCTCGGATGTTCCCCGGATCTGTGCGCGCATTCTACGCAATCCTCCGGCGAAAAACCAGAGAGAAAGAGCGCATATCTGCCCACATTGCCCTTTGTCACTCCGCATGCTACATTGCGGCGGGATCACACACGGGGTATTTCCGTATGAAGCTTTTTCCGCGACAGCATTTTTGCACGAATTACGGCCTGCACGGTCTCGTGCTCGTGCTGCTTCTGTATGCGTCCGGAGGCCTTCATGCGCAGCAACGCGAGGCGCCTTCACTGGGACGTTTCATCATCGGTGCCGATGCCGTGGGGCCATCGACGCGCTATCCCGTCCCGAATACGCATGAAAACGGTGGAACGTACATGCGCTACGTCACCGGCGCGGAAACCGCGGAAGGAGGGGAACAGACGGACATCCCCCTCGAGCGGTGGGAACAGCTCAGGCATCTGGGCATCGACTGCGCCATGGTTACGCTCGCTGCCGAGGCCATGCGCGGTGACGGCGTGCGCAGGCTCCGCCGCATGGCGGCGGAACACGGACTGGCGCTCGGTCTCAGCGATCGGGGCATCGCCGACGGTCCCAGCAATTACTCGGGTGCGGAGCGGCGGCTCTATCATCCCGAATCGCCCTATATGGCGGCGGACACTGCCGGACTGCACTGCGTCGACGATGACGCGCTGAGAATCGCAGGATATGACGCCTCGGTGTTCCCACTGACGCCCTGGCAGAATGCGGTGCGTTTCCCCGGTCCCGCCAGCACTGTCGGTGGATACCTGCTCGACCGCGGATATCGCAACGCAGCGGGACTGATCCCCGACGGAAGCAAGCTGCGCGACGGCGGGGTGTACTACCTTTCGCTGCGGCTGCGTTTCGACGGGATGGCGACGCCGTTCGACGATATGATCCCCAATGACAGCACTGTCGTGCTTCGTCTCACGATCGCCGATGAGGACGATGCGACCGAGGATGAATTCATGCTTCGGGGAAGTGATTTCTATGGTCCCGCCGGCATTATCGACACCGCGCATGAATTCCTTCTCGACGTCATTCGCGTCAATCGCCAGCCGTCCGGGCGCATGAACGTGCAGCGCGGACTGATCGATCGCGCCGACACCGCAATGCAGTGGCATGGGATGAACACGGGTCCGGTCATCGTGCCGGCGCCAGGGGAGCGGCGGATGCCGTGGACGATCACCTACATGCCCGACGACCCGCGCCGGCCGATCATTCACCTCGATGCCCTCGGACTCAGCTGCGGGAAAACCTTCGGACTGTTCAATCCCGGTCATCCTGCTTTGCCGCATACCTGGCATCCGACGCCGCTCGAGTTCCTCGCGCGGCATATCGACACGCTCTGCGGGGACGCCGATCCGCCGCGTCCGCTGTTCATCCATCTGCAGGAAAGCGTGGGCAACGACGGCAACTTCGCATCCGCGGGACTGGTGAGCAGCATGGTGCGTGAGAGATCAGACGGCGAGACGGCCACATTTCTCTACGGCTCCGGCGGCATGGGCGGTGCGAATATCCGACAGTACACCGCCGGCTTCCGTTACGCGCTGCAGTCGGTGTACGTTTACCCGTTCCCGCTCGAGAAAAGCGACCTCGAACGCCGCGCTGCGCTCCCATGGAGTGCCGAATACTACCGGGAACAGTACGCGGCGGACGGGTATCATCCCAACGCGGGGCGCATGATGAACATCCTGCAGCAGTATGCGCGCACCCGTCGTGAACTGTCCCCTGTCGGGGAGTGGATTCCGGTCATACAGAACCATGCGTACGGCTTCCTCGACAATGACCCCCACGGATACCCTCCTGGCGACCCGATATGGACGCGCGAACCGACGGTGCGTGAAATGCGCATGCAGGTCAACGCGCACCTGGCCTACGGTGCGAAGGGCATCGTGTACTATCTTTTCGGCAGCACGCCCGGTGCGGACACAACGGACGGAGAGAACGTGGGCGCTCGCGGCTTTCTCACCTTTGATCATTGCATGGGGAGTTTCAACGCCTACGGGGAGCGAAGCTGGGACAGCCTGCGCGCATTCAATCACGGCGCGCTGCGCGCCCTCGGAGACACGCTGTATTCGCTTGCCTGGCTCGATGGCTGGAGCATGGAGGAGTATCCCCTCGGTGTGCTTCCAGGCCCGCTGCTGCAGCGTGTCATCGCGGAAGGCGATGAGGGAAGAGACACCGACGGCGCCTGCCTGGTGGAAGCAGCGGTGTTCGCATCACAAGAGGGTGGAGACTCCCTGCGCTATGTCATGCTGGTCAACAAACGCGTGCGCGAGGACGAAGACCGGCGCGTGACCGTCGGCTTCGGCATAGGACCGGACGGCAGGGAAACGTGGCGCATTCTGGATGTGCGCAGCGGTGACACGCTTTCCCGTGGTGCGGCGTCTCTTTCCTACGCCGGTGGCATCGCCACTGTCGATATTGCACCGGGCATGGCTCGCGTCCTGCGCCTCGAAGCCGTGGCAGGTTCTGGAAACGAGCTGCCGGACCGTTTGCGTCTCGATGCGGCCTACCCGCAGCCCGCGGATGCCACGGTGGTCGTGCCCTGCCGTCTTCCCGAGGCAGGCAGCGTCACCTATCTGCTCCACGACCGCTGCGGCCGTCTCGTACGCAGGGTACGTCTCGAACTCGCGCGCGGCCTTCAGCACATCGCCATCGACAGCCGCGACCTGCCTCCGGGCCCCTACATGCTTTCCGTGCTGCATGCCACTGCTTCTGCAACGGCACGCATATTCATTCAGCACTGAGCCGCCCGAGCGTGATGTCACGTTCCCCGCGGACACCGGGAACTGCCATCGAGCACCTTTTCTTCGTATCTTTCCTTCGTACGATCCAACGCCGGACAAGGCCATAAAGGACGAGACATGAAAGCTGCCGGACAGTTTTATGCGGATTGGCGCATCCCGCTCATATACTTCATTGTGAGCGCGCTGTGGATACTGTTCTCCGACATGCTGCTCTTCGATCTGTTCTTCAACGAAGAGATGCGATCGCTTGTCAGCACGCTGAAGGGCTGGTTTTTCGTGACCGTGACCGCCGCGCTGCTTTTCGTGTTCCTCCGCAGGGACTACCGCGTCCACCGCGCGCGGGAACGTTCACTCGCGCGCATGAACACGCTCCTGCAATCCGTCTTCGATTCGCTCAGTGAAACGGTGCTGGTACTGACACCGGAACTGCATCTGCAGCATTACAACAGCCGCGCCGAGCAGCTTCTCGGAGACCTGAAGCCGTGCGTCGGAAATGACGGCGCCTGGCCGCGACTGAGCGCGCTTCTGTCCTGCGATGTTCATTCGCACGCCGAGCGGGCGCTGCGGGATGCGAAACCGGAATCGACGGAACTCATGAACGACCGGGATCGATGGTGGGAACTGCGTTTTTTCCCGTTTCCCGGGGGCATGACGCTGTACCTCCGCGACATCACCGCAGCCAAGCACGGGGTGCAGCGGCAGATCGATTTGCAGCGGGAGCGGGAGGAACTGCTCACGCAGCTGCAGATGCACATAGACCGCATGCCGATCGGCTACATCGTCACGGATCGCAATTTTCGTGTGCAGTCTGTCAATCCGACGGCGGAACGCCTGTTCGGGTATCGGGGTGAGGAGATGCACGGGAAAAAGCCGTACGGCATCATCATACCTTCCGAAGTGCAGGACCGCTTCGAGGAAGTACGCGAGCCGCTGCTGCGCGGACGCATGACCGCGCACATGACCATGGAGAATATCACACGTGAGGGAAGGCGTCTGACCACCGAATGGTACAACACCCCTATACTCAACAAGGACGGCGGTTTCGAATCGCTGGTCTCCATGGTGCTGGACGTCACCGATCGCACGCGGGCGATCGAGGAACTGCGCCACAGCGAGGCGCGCTACCGCGCGATCCTCGATGCACAGAACGAGTGGATCGTGCGCTGCTCGGTCGACGGCATGCTGACCTTCGTCAACACCAATTACTGTCGCTACCATGACGAAACTCCGGAGCAGCTGATCGGCCGGTCGCTCTTCAGAAATCTCAGCGAGGAGAATCAGCAGCTGGGTGAGAAGCTTCTGCGTTCGCTCAATGCGGAATCACCCACCTGGGAGGGTGTGTTCACCGTCACGGACAAAAAAAACCGCATGCGATGGCACTGGTGGTCGGCCCGGGCGCTGCTGGACAACGACGGCCGCGTCAGGGAAATCCAGGCGGTCGGGAGGGACATCACCGAGCAGAAACTCGCCGAAAGAGCACTGCGTGACAGCGAGGAGCGATACCGCATACTCATCGAACGTGCGAACGACGGCATTCTGCTGCTTCAGGAAGGAGTGTTTGTGTCCTCGAACCCGAGCGCGGCGAGAATGCTCGGCATGGAACCCGAGGAAGTGATCGGACTGCGTCCCGAGCAGATATCCCCACTGCACCAGCCGGACGGAGAAACCTCCGCGGAAAAAGCGAGTCGATTGATTCACGAGAGCATCGCGGGTGACACCAGGGTTTTCGAATGGATTCATCTGCGCAAGGACGGCAGCGAAGCCGTGATTGAAGTCAGTCTCACGCGCATCGAATTGCAGACGAAACCGGTGCTGCTGTGTTTCTGGCGTGACATCACGCTGCGGAAGGAAGCGGAACGTGAGCTGCTGCTCAGCCGCAGCCGCCTGCGCGCACTGGCAGAACGCCTCGACCGCGTCCGCGAAGAGGAACGTCTTCACCTCTCCCGCGAGATTCATGACGGCCTCGGACAGTCACTCACCGCCCTCAAGATCGATCTTTCCTACCTTCGCAAGCTGCGCGTGCAGGGCAGCGGGAATGCGAAGGAGGAAAAGGAAGCAATGGAATCCATGGGCTCCCTCGTCGAGCAGCTCATTTCCCAGACCCGTCGACTCGCGTGGGAAATGCGTCCGGGAATGCTCGATCAGCTCGGACTCGCGGATGCGCTGCGGCAGCTCGCGCATGACATTACGAGGCGCAACGACCTGCGGCTGTCAGATCGCATAGAGGATATCAAAGCCGCGCTCGATCCGCGCACGGCCCTCGCGCTCTACCGTATCGCGCAGGAAGCGATGACGAATGTGCTGCGGCATGCAAAAGCGAGAAACATGCGCGTTTCCCTGCGACAGAACGAACAGCATGTGCTTCTGCAGATCGCTGATGACGGAGTGGGTATTCCGGACCAGGACGATGAAGAGATTTCATCCATGGGACTGATCAGCATGCGGGAACGGGCCGAACTGCTCGGCGGCAGCATTGACGTGCGTGCGGTGGAATCGGGCGGGACACTCGTTTCTGTCTCTGTCCCCGTCAGCAGAAGCACCGGGCAATCCCAGGCCGGAGACATTGATGTAAACGTCCCGGGGCCGCCGGTTTGATATCGACAAGAAAAATCCGTATTGTGGAGTCGTGGTGATTCTTCCGTATTAATAAGGTGCATATTCCCTGAATTGCGGTGAAGACTTCCAGCCTTTCACAGCAGATCATGCGACAGCGCCATGGTATGCGGCAGTACCCGAAGCAAATAAGAGGAGAGATATGATCAAAGTCGCTCTGGTGGACGATCATAGAATAGTCCGTGAAGGATTGAAGAAAATCCTTACGCTGGAGGACGACATACACATCGTCGGGGAGGCGGGCAGTGCCGAAGAGGCGATCGACCTGATCGCGACGTCGCGTCCGGATATTCTCCTCCTCGACATTTCACTCCCGGGTCGGAGCGGCCTTGATGTGCTGCGGGATCTAAAAAACCTGTATCCGGAGACGGGCATTCTCGTTCTTACCATGCACCCCGAGGAAGTGCTCGCAGTGCGATCGCTCAAGGCCGGGGCATCCGGGTATCTGAACAAGGATTCCGCATCCGACGAACTGGTGAGCGCCGTGCGCCGGATACACGGCGGGGGACGATATATCACACCGTCCGTGGCCGATCACCTTTTCTCCGCCTTTCAGGGTGAAAAAGGAGAGCATCCGCATGAGACGCTTTCCGACAGGGAATACCAGGTCATGCTGCTTATCGCACGGGGAAAGAAGAACCAGGAGATCGGCACACTGCTCACGATCAGCGCGCGGACGGTCGGTACCTACCGCACACGCATTCTGCAGAAACTCGACCTGCATTCCACGGCGGATATCGTGCGCTATGCGGTGGATCATCAGCTCGTGGATGACGGATTCTGATCGTATGCGAAACGCGTACGTCGCGTATGTGATTGCATCAGATCTATGACGGGAAAAACAGTGACAGAATCAGACCCCTGCCTACAGCATTGATTCATGCGCAATCGTACCTTGCACAAGGTGCTGTCTCACCCGTTTGCTGTATGGATGGGCCGATGAAGATTTTGATTGCCGACGATATGCCTGACGTGGGCAAACGCCTTGAACGACTGCTGCGGCGCTTGCCGGGAGTGATGACCG
>CAJXSA010000070.1 GCA_913060595.1 uncultured Ignavibacteria bacterium | reverse complement strand
CCCGCCGACCTGAAAATCGACCCCTTCCGCAGCGGCGGCAAGGGCGGACAGAATGTCAACAAGGTCGAGACGGCCGTGCGCATCACGCATGAACCGTCCGGCATCGTCGTCGCCTGCCAGCAGGAACGATCGCAGCATCAGAACCGCGCGACGGCCATGAAGCTGCTGCAGTCGCGCCTGTACCAGATCGAGCGCGAGAAGGAAGCCAACCGTCTCGCGTCCATCGAGGACAGCAAGAAGAAAATCGAGTGGGGCAGCCAGATCCGTTCCTATGTGTTCCACCCGTACAACATGGTCAAGGACCATCGCACCAGCGAGGAAACCAGCAACGTGCAGGCGGTGATGGACGGCGATCTTGACGCCTTCGTTCAGGCGTACCTGCTGCAGTTCGGCAACGCCGTCGCGTCCATGCCGACGTAAGGTGAGGCGGGCGTTCAGGCATGGCTTTTGAATCCTTCATAGCGCTGCGCTACCTCCGGAAGAAAAACCTTTCGCGTTTTCTTTCCTTCATGACTGCCGTGGCCATCGGTTCGGTGGCCGTCGGCACGGCCGCGCTCATCATCACCTTCACCATTCTCGACGGCTTCGAACGCGACCTGCGCAGCAACCTGATCGGTTTCTCCGCGCACATACAGGTCGGCGTCTTCCGCGGGGATGTGGTCGACGCGAAAGCGGACAACCTGCAGTCCCTTCGCAGGGTGCGCAACGTGCAGAAAGCGGGACCCTTCCTCGAGCGGGAGGCCATGGTCATCACACGCGACGACATCGAAGGGGTGCGTGTCAAGGGACTTGACTCCCTCGCCGACCTCTCACGCATCCGCGACCGCATCGTCGCGGGCAGCTATGCGCTGAATCCCGTCGACGGACGGCATTCCATCGTCATCGGCAAGCGTCTCGCCGACAAGCTCAACCTCGGCGTCGGCGACAAAATGCTGCTGCTGGGCGTGACGGATTTCAGCAATCTCTACAATGCGCCCAAGCTGCAGTGCGTGATTCGCGGGATATACGAAACCGGCATGGCCGAGTATCTCGACGACATTTACGTGTTTACCGGCCTGCAGACCGCGCAGCGGATCTTCGGCATCCCCGGGAAGATCAATGGCTACGACGTGCTTTGCGACGACGTCGCACGCGTCGATGAAACCGTCGACCGCATACAGAACGATCTCGGGTATCCCTTCGATCCGCAATCGGTGTTCACACTCTACCATCATCTGTTCGTGTGGATCGACCTGCAGCAGCAGCTTATTCCGCTGGTGGTGGGATCACTCATCGTGATCTCCGTCTTCAATGTGATCGCGACGCTGCTGCTCTTCGTGATCGAGAAGACGCAGTACATCGGCATACTGCTCGCCATGGGCGCATCGCGGCGTCATGTGCGGCGCATATTCGTGCTGCAGGGACTGTCCATCGGCGTCATCGGCGCCGCGCTGGGCGCGCTGATCGCGTTCGCGTTCACCTTCGCGCAGCAGGAACTGCAGTTCTTCAGCCTGCCGCAGGACGTGTACTTCATGACCACGGTGCCGATACACATGCGTATCGAAGTGTTCGCCGGCGTCGCCGCCGCGGGCGTGCTGCTGGCGTTTGTTTCTTCCTTCGTTCCTGCCGCGCTGGCCGCGCGGCTCAATCCGATTCGCTCCATTCGTTTCCACTGACCGCATGCAGCTCGAATCCTACATAGCGCGCCGCTACCTGTACGGAAAGAAGCGATTCAGCTTCATCAACATCATCTCGCTGCTCGCAACGCTGGGCATCATGTTCGGTGTGGCGGCGCTCATCGTGGTGATGTCCGTGTTCAACGGTTTCAACGGACTGGTGACTTCCATCCTGCAGGATTTCGATCCGCATGTGAAGGTCGAACGCATTCCGCGCACGGAAGGGAAAAGCGAGGCGGAAGTGCGTTCCCTGCTTGCCGCGCGTACGGACGTCACCGGCATGGCGCCGTTCATTCAGCGCAAGGCCATGGCCATGGTGCGCGGGAACGCGAATTTCGTGTGGGTGAAAGGGATGCATCCCGACAGCCTGGACCTCGTATCCGACGTTGCGGAGAAAATCGTCCTGGGTGACTTCCGTTTCGAAGAAGAAAACGGCATCGTGCTCGGGGTCGTTCTCGCGGACCGCATGCGCGTTTTGCTCGGCGACACGTTGCTGCTGTACAGTCCCGCGGGCATGGAGAACATTCTCACGCAGTATGTCGCGCCCACGGTTCTCCGATGTCCGGTGACCGGGATATACGATTCGCAGAACAAGGTGTACGACGGCGCCTACGCCTTTCTCTCCCTGGCGGATACGCGGAAGCTGTTCCGCATGCGGGGTGAAGTGAGCGGGTTCGAGCTGAGGATCGAAGACGCGGACGAAAGTGAGGATGTGAAGCAGGAGCTTCTCGCGGTTATCGGACCGGGCTGGAACGTGCTCACCTGGTATGACCTGCACCGCGACCTGTACTCGGTGATGACTGTCGAGCGCTGGAGTGCATTCATCCTCCTGGCCATCATCATCGCCGTCGCGGTATTCAATATACTCGCATCGCTCACCATGCTGGTGCTGGAGAAACGGCGCGATATCGGCATTCTGCGGACCATGGGACTGCCTGCGACGCGTGTGCAGCGCATTTTCCTGCTTGAAGGCGTCTGGATCGGCGTCATCGGCGTGCTGGCAGGCCTGCTCGTCGGCCTGCTCATCACCTGGCTGCAGGCGGAATTCGGCCTGTTCCGGCTTGACGCCGCATTCATCATTCCCGCGATTCCCGTGGAACTGCGCATATCTGATATTTCCCTCATCGTGCTGGCGACCTTCGGACTGTGCCTGCTGGCCGCCTGGTATCCGGCGCTGCGTGCCCGCAGCGTGAATATTATCGACGCCGTGCGCTGGGAATAATGCGTCCCCCGGGAACGCATGCCGCGCTTCTGCGTCAAACTGAGTCATGGAGAAGAATATGCCCCCCATCGTATCCGTACGCGACGTCCACAAATCCTATCCCACCGGGGAAGGTGCCACGCTCGACGTGCTGCGCGGAACGGCCATCGACGTCGAAGAGGGACAGGTGGTGGCCATCGTCGGCGCCTCCGGTTCCGGCAAAAGCACCCTGCTGCACATCATCGGGGCGCTCGACCGTCCCGACAGCGGGAGCGTGATCATGGACGGGGAGGACATGTTTGCGATGGACGACACGACGCTGGCGGCCTTCCGCAACAGCCGCATGGGCTTCGTTTTCCAGTTCCATCACCTACTGCCAGAGTTCACGGCACGGGAAAATATTGCCATTCCAGCCATGATAGGCGGAAAAACGCTTGCGGAAGCGCAGGCGCGGGCGGACGAACTTCTGGAGGTCGTGCGGGTCGCGCATCGTGCGGAGGCGCGTCCCTCCGAGCTTTCCGGCGGCGAACAGCAGCGCGTGGCCGTCGCCCGGGCGCTCGCGAACCATCCGCGTATCGTGCTCGCAGACGAACCCTCGGGCAATCTCGATGAGGAGAACGCCGGCATGCTGCATGAACTTCTCTGGCAGCTGGCCCGGGAACAGGGGCAGACCTTTGTCATCGTCACGCACGACGGCGAACTCGCCGCGCGGGCCGACGCGACCTGGCGTCTGCACGAGGGAAAACTTCTCCCGCGATCCTAGCGATTTTTCCTGCAAGTTTCGTATTTTTCATGTTTGATCAACTATAGCCCAAACGGACGAACGGAGTAAACCCATGGCGAAAGTGCAGAACAAGCGCAAAAGCGGCCGACGAACGCAGCTGGCCGTCCCCGAGGCGGAACTGCCGCAGCGCATGAACTACATCATACTCATCATCGGTGTGATCACCGTGCTGGTGGGTTTTCTCGTGATGAGTGCCGGGGACGCCGTCAGTTCGCTTTCGGTCACGGTCGCACCGCTGATACTTTTCATCGGCTACTGCGTGATCATTCCCCTCGGAATCATCTATCGGAAGAAGAAACCGGCAGGCGAACAGGCCGAATAGGTCTCCCGTGCCGTGACTCCGTGTGTCGGCCCGGTGCCGCCGCGGAGCGTTCCTCACGTTTGAAACGTATCATCAGCATAGCAGAACACCATGAATTTCAATATCTGGCACCGCGTATCCGCCGCCGCCGTATTTCTTTTCTCGACGATTGTCTTCCTGCTGACCGTCGCGCCGACGATTTCCTTCTGGGACGCCGGTGAGTTCATCACGTCGGCGGTGACCATGGGCGTGCCGCATCCCCCGGGCGCGCCGTTCTTTCAGCTGATCGGGCGCATGCTTTCGCTGCTGCCCATCGGGGACGATCTCGGGTTCCGTGTGAACCTGATGTCCACGTTCTCGAGTTCACTGACCGTGCTCTTCGTCTATCTCGTTTCCATGCGTTTTCTCCGCCAGTGGAAAGGGGATCCCACCACGCCGCTGTCGGCGATGACGATGATACTCTCGGCGGCCGCCGGCGCGCTGATCCTTTCCTTCAGCGACACCTTCTGGTTCAACGCCTCCGAAGCCGAAGTCTATGGCATCGGCATGTTCTTCATCTCCGTCGTCGTCTGGATTGCCGTCGAGTGGTACTATCACGTCGGAGTGTTCGATTCCGAGCGTTCGCTGCTGCTGATCGCCTACCTGATGGGACTCAGCATCGGCGTCCATCTTCTTTCGCTTCTCGCCCTGTTCTTCGTCTTTTTCCTGATATACTTCCGCGACCGCAGGCGTGAAGACATCAGCTTCAAAACGCTGTCCATCGCGCTGACGCTGATGGTGGTGGGCTTCGGCCTGGTGTATCCCGGCATCGTCAAGTACATCCCGGAGTTCCTCGGCGGTGACGCAAGCCGCTGGTTTATGCTGCTCGTGCTGATCGGACTGATCACGGTGGTCGCGCTGAAAAAACTGCACCCCCAGCTGCGCATGGTCGCGCTCGCCGTGCTTCTCGTGACGCTCGGCTACAGCACATACACCCTGGTGCCCATCCGCGCCAGCCAGCAGCCCGCGCTCAACGAAAACGCGCCGGCCACGCTGGAAGGCCTGTACAGCTATCTCAACCGTGACCAGTACGGCTCCTACCCGCTGCTGAAGGGACCGAATTACGACGACCGCACGCGTTCGATCAACGGCCGGAAAGACGTTCTGCTGCCGCGCCGCTGGAGTCACGAGCATGTCGCGGCCTATTCAAAGTACTCGAGCGATTTCGATTATTTCATGCAGTACCAGTTCGGGCATATCTACATGCGCTACTTCCTGTGGAATTTCGTCGGCCGGGCCGGCGACATACAGGAAGCGCCCGTCACCTTCCTCGGAGAGGCGGACGGCTGGAGCGAATCCCCGGGCTACCCGAACCGCTATTACGCGATTCCGCTCATCCTCGGTCTGCTGGGAATCTGGTACCATTTCAAGAAGGATTACCGAACCGGGACGGCGACGGCCGTGCTCTTCTTCGTCATGGGGATCGGGCTGGTGCTGTACTTCAACATGGCGGAACCGCAGGTGCGAGAACGCGACTACTTCTTCGTCGGCTCCTTCTACGTCTTCGCCCTGTGGGCCGGCATCGGCATTTACGGTCTCGTCGATTCGCTGATGAACAAGACCGGGAAGAACGAGGCCATCGGCCTCGGCCTGGCCGGACTGCTGTTCATCGCCGCGCCGATCAACATGCTCGCGGAAAACTATCAGACACACGACCGCCACTACAACTATGTGGCCTTCGACTATGCGTATAATCTGCTGCAGAGCTGCGAGCAGGATGCGATCCTGTTCACCGGGGGAGACAATGACACCTTCCCGGTCTGGTACCTGCAGTACGCCGCCGGCATCCGCCGTGACGTGCGCGTGGTCAACCTGAGCCTGCTCAATACCGAGTGGTACAGCAAGCAGCTGAAGAACGAAATGCCCTACGGTGCGAAAACCGTGGCCATGAGCTATACCGACACCGAGCTTTCGGCGCTGCGACCCGTGCAGTGGGACGCCCGCCGCATCAGCGTGCCGCTCGATCCCGAGAAAATTGCGCAGTCCTCGCTCGCCGACGTGCCGCAGGTGCAGCGCGCCATTGCATCGCAGATGCCCTCGGCGCTGGAGTTCTCCGTCCCCGCCACATACACCGATCCCGCGGGCACGAAGGGCATACGCATCCAGGACATCCTCATCATCGATATCCTGAACAACAACTTCAACGACCGTCCCATACACTTCGCGCTCAGCACCGCCCCGAACGACCGGGTGGGACTCGAGAACCATCTCATCGTCGAGGGACTGACCTACCGCGTTTCGCCGGTGAACTTCGGCAACCGCGGCGGCCGCTATTACCAGGCGATGAACATCGACGGCACGGTCAAACACCTGACCGAGCTGCGCCAGGAGCCGGACAGCAACCGCGCCTACGGTTTCATGTTCCGTGAGCTCGCCAATCCCAACATCAATCTTGATGAAGCGAGCACGAAGATGATCTTCAGTTTCCGCGCGCTGTACATGGGACTCGCCCAGATCATGGCGCAGGAGAACGGCGACGTCGACGGCGCAAAGGCCGTGCTCGACAAGATGGAAGAGGTCATGCCCTCCGAATACCATCGCTTCGACAAGTCGCTGCGTACCGACCTGGCGAACTTCTACATCATGGTCGGCGATACCGCCGAGTACCTGAAGATCGGCGAGGACATGGAGGAATACTTCATCGGTCAGCTCGACACGGATGATCCCGGGAACAATCCCACGGGACGCAACGCGTACATCTTCCTGCTGAATTACTATGACGCCGCAGGCCGCTACGAAGACGGCATCAACCTGCTGCGCCGCCTGCAGGGAATGTACCCGGCGGACCAGGGCATTCAGGAGCAGATCAACGCGCTGCAGCGGAAGATGCAGGGTCCGGCAGCCGCCCCGGCGGTGACGGATTCGGCGGCACAGTAACGCGCCGCGCACCGCATCATGATACACGCATGAGAACGGGCGGACCCTGTGTCCGCCCGTCCATTTTCCTCACTTCAAACGGTTTTGCGCTATGCCACGCACGCTTATCACCGGCGGAGCCGGATTCCTCGGCAGCCACCTCTGTGAACGCCTGCTCAAGGAGGGGCACGAGGTGCTCTGCATGGACAACCTCATCACCGGCGACCTGGCCAATATCGATCACCTCTTCGGGCACCCGGGCTTCAAATTCATCAAGTACGATGTGACGGAATTCGTGTACGTGGAGGGGGGACTCGACTATATCCTGCATTTTGCTTCCCCCGCCTCGCCGATCGACTATCTCAAGCTTCCCATACAAACGCTGAAAGTCGGATCGCTCGGGACGCACAAGGCCCTGGGACTGGCGAAAGCCAAGAATGCGCGTTTCCTGATCGCATCCACTTCTGAAGTCTACGGCGATCCGGAAATCCATCCCCAGGTGGAAAGTTACTGGGGCAATGTCAATCCCGTGGGACCGCGCGGCGTCTACGACGAGGCCAAGCGCTTCGCCGAGGCGATGACCATGGCCTATCATCGCTTCCACGGCGTGGAGACCCGCATCGTGCGCATATTCAACACCTACGGGGAGCGCATGCGCGTCAACGACGGCCGGGCCATTCCTGCTTTCATGTCGCAGGCCATTCGCGGAGAGGACATCACGGTGTTCGGCGACGGCATGCAGACGCGCAGCGTGTGCTACGTATCAGACCTCGTCGACGGTATCTACCGTCTGCTCATGTCCGACTACAGCGATCCCGTCAACATCGGCAATCCCGACGAACTGACCATGCTCGATCTGGCGAAGGAGGTGCTGGAAATCATCGGCGGCAGCAGCCGCATCGTGCACAAGGATCTGCCCGAAGACGACCCGAAGGTGCGCCAGCCGGATATCACGCTCGCCCGCAGCCTGCTGGGCTGGGAGCCCCAGGTCTCACGCCGGGAAGGACTCGCGCGCACGGCGGCGTATTTCAGGGAAAAAGTCCGGTAGTGCGCCTGCGGCGAATGTTCGCCTCCGGCGCACGTGTTTAAACGCTCCCTTGCTTCGCGCGGGAGCGTTTGTATTTGCTCCCGCTTCGCGGAAGCGTATTTGATCTCCGCTGCGCGGAGATCGTATTCAAGACGCCCCGATGGAAGCATCGGGGCTGTGTCGTTGCGGGGGCTGTGCTTGGAAAATCCTTCGTTTCCTTCGCTACCTTCGTTGTTCCGATTTTTCTTCCCAGAGGGAGACGAGAAGGACGGATGCCAGGGGGATGAGCATGTTGAAGTACGATCCCCAGGCGCAGAAGAAGGAATAGGCCTCGACGATGTACACCAGCACCGCAGCGATGGCGAGCTGGGCGAAGGTGAGCGTTTTGCTGCGCCAGCGGCGGAAGAACAGGATGATCATTGCAATGAGGAAGGGGATGGTCAGCAGCACGGAAATCGTGGCCTTTGCCACGCCACGGTCCCAGGGGGCGAAGTAGGTCGCCGTGCCGATGAGTATGCGCAGGGGAAGGAGTTCAGGACGTTCCATCATGTCGCGCTTCGCCAAATCCCAGAGCACGGCGTCCATTTCCGGCTCCACCGCGCCGTAGTAGCGTTCGCGGAATTCCCGTCCGGTGGCCTGCTCATATTTCTCCGCCATCGGGTAATCACCGCCGAAGTAAATCGCTTCACCTTTCCAGTAATGATAGCCGTTGCCGGTGACAACAGGGATGAAACGATCAAAGGTCGTGAAATTTCTGTATGTCCATGGCGCGACGACCGTCAGCGCGACGAGCAGCATGACAGCCGAAGCGGTGAAACGCCGTCCGATGGTGAGATCCTTCTTCCAGAGCAGCAATGTTCCGAGAATGAAGGGAATGAGCAGGAACGTGCCGTGTGTGAGTGCGCCGATGCCCGCGAGCAGTCCCGCAAGCGGAGCGTACAGAAGCGGACGGCGCGGGATGCGCAGCGCGGCGAGCAGGATCAGTGGCAGCAGCAGCGCGGCGGCGTTCACGAAGGTCGACGTCTTCGCGATGAACACGAGGTAGGGGTGGAAGCCTGTCAGCAGCAGGGCGACGCGCGTGGCGAGGGGGGAGAAACCCAGGTCCCGCGCCAGGACGCGTACAGCCAGGAGGGAGCCAAGCGCCAGCAGGGCGGACCCGAACATCCACGGGATGTACCAGTGCGACGGCCACCAGGCGCCGAACAGCAGCAGAAGCGCCGGCTGCACCGGGGGACGGTTGTGCACCGGCGGTCCTCCCGGCTCGAAGGCGTATTCCCCGCTGACGAGCAGGGTGCGCGCAATCTGCAGGTAGCCGTCTGCACCCGCCTGTTCCCAGCTGTCTCCCGCGACAGGAACGTTCTCCGGCGGCGCGTTGACCGCCAGCATCCAGAACAGTCCGAAGGTCAGGCGCAGCAGCACGGCCGCCGTGATGATGGCGGGGACGGGGAGTTTCTCGATTCTATGGGTGACGGCAGAGTTCAAATGTCAAATGTAAAATTGCAGATTGCAGATTGCAGATTGTGGGAAGATATGAAATATGGAAACAAGGAAAGATGAAATATGCCGCATTTTGCTTTTTCAGCCTACCCGTGCTATCTTTGATATCCCGATGGCGACGTACCCAAGTGGCTTAAGGGGACGCTCTGCAAAAGCGTTATTCATCGGTTCGAATCCGATCGTCGCCTCTCGACCGGGTCTTTTCAGGCCCGGTTTTTTTTGTTTCCGGAATCTTGGTCGGGGACTTGACTTTTTGAAAATCAATGTGTTAGTTGAATTGTCGTTATACCGTACATATCGGACACATTTCCCGAAGAACCATGTCGTTCACGCACCATATCATGGCGCGGACGTCCGTACGCGATTCTGTCGCGTCGGGACACTCCGCACATCATACTGCTCCCGGAGTATCCGGTGACGGCAGCGAATCCGATGACAGGATTTCGCTGTGCCGTGGCTGCTACGAGGGCAGGGGGGATCACACGCTGTACCTGCCGAGGCGCAAAGCGCGGCGCTGCGCGCAGTGTGCGGACAGGCATGAATCCGATACTTGCTTCCTCGCAAAGTGCGTTTTCTGCGGAGAGGACGCGATCGCTCCCCGTCGCGACGGTCTTATATTGTGGTTCGCGTGCGAAAAGCACCAGTATTTCAGTTTCCACCCGGACAAATGGAAACCGCTGCCGCTTTCCCGCGACGAGAAACGCGCCATTCACATTCAGAAACTCCGGCGCGCCGCGGGCAGCCTCCGCAGGGCGCTGCTGGGATTTTCCGCCATTGCCATTCTCTACTTCCTTTTCTTCCGCGCCACGCTGCGCGACCGCTACGATTTCGACGTGATCGACATGGCGGATTCCGCCTGGAGCGGCGTGGCTGATTTCTTCTCCAGCATCATACGCATCGGCACGGACATCGCCCAGGGACTGTAGTGTTTTGAGACACTGTTCGTGCAGCCGAATCCCCCGCCAGACGGGCCGTTCCCGCTTGTTTTGAACTCGAATCGGGGCTACATTTCGAGTTG
Source organism: uncultured Ignavibacteria bacterium (assembly GCA_913060595.1). Taxonomy (GTDB): domain Bacteria; phylum Bacteroidota; class Ignavibacteria; order SZUA-365; family SZUA-365; genus BM516. The sequence goes on along the minus strand of CAJXSA010000070.1, from coordinate 2,402 downwards.
ACCCCTCGCCGGGGTGGCGGAATTGGTAGACGCGAAGGACTTAAAATCCTTTGGACCCGAAAGGTCCGTGCGGGTTCGACCCCCGCCCTCGGTACAGAGCACACTCGTTCACAGACCGGTCAATAGCACATTCATGACAGCACTGTTCATGCGCTGGACCGCCCCCGCGGCCGGCGCCATTTCCATGCTCGCCCTGATGCTCTGCTGCGCCCTGCCCGCGCAGGCGCAGGATCTCGGCATCGAGCGCCCGGACGATGAGGAAAAAAAGTCCGCGAAGTCCGAGCAGCAGTTTCTGCCGCCCGCCGTCGAAATTCCCGTCAGCGACAGCGCCTATGTCGTCGGTCCCGGCGATCAGCTGAGCATCAACATCTTCGGCACCAAGTACTACAACTTCACCGTGCCCGTCAACAGCGACGGTACCGTCGTCATCCCGAACCTCGGGACGATTTTCGTCCGTGACGGCACGCTGCGCGACGTGCGCGACAAGATGCACCGCCTGCTCCGCGCCGAAGTGCGACGGGCCGACATCGTCATCAGTCTCGCCCGCGCCCGCCAGGTGAAAGTGACAGTCTCCGGAGCCGTGCGCAAACCGGGTGTGGTCACCATGCCCGCCACGGCACGCGTGTCCGAAGCGCTCGCGCTCTCGGGCGGCGCGGTGAAAGACACCACGGCGCTGCGCAACATCATCGTGCAGCGGACGAACGGGCAGCGCGTGGTCGCAGACCTGACGCGCTATCTGCGCACGGGCGACCTGGAGGCCAATCCGTTCGTCAGCGGCGGCGACCGGATCTACTTCCCTCCGCGCGATCGCCGTGTCGGTGTGTTCGGCGCGGTGGGCATGGAGGGACGGCTGGATTATCTCCCCGGTGAGCGCCTGTACGATATCATAGATGTCTGCCAGGGATTTCGCGCCTCGGCCTTTCTCGACAGCGTTGAGGTCGTGCGCTTCCGCGACGACAACGTCACCACCGACCGTTTCTTCCTCGACCTCAGCGGCTACCCGGAAAAGCAGGAGACGAACATCGAACTGCATGCGGGCGATCTCATCCTGATACGGTCGGTCCCGCAGTTCCAGCAGCACCGCCTGGTGCTCGTCACCGGCGAAGTGCGCTATGAGGGCAGCTATTCGATTGAACTCGGGAAGTCGACACTGCGCGAAATCATCGCGCGGGCGGGCGGGTTCACATCCGAGGCCTCACTGGAAGAAGCCGTCGTGATTCGCAAACCGCCGGAAAACGAGAAGGACCCGGAATTCGAGCGCCTGCAGAAAATCCCCGCCGCCGACATGCGCGAGGATGAGTACCAGTACTTCAAGGCCCGGTCCCGCGAAAAAGTCGGCATGATGGTCGTCGATTTCAAACGTCTTTTCCTCCAGGGCGATGAGACACAGGATATCATCATGGAAGAAGGTGATGTGGTCGAAATCCCGAAACTGAAAAACTACATCCGTATTATCGGACGCGTGGACAATCCCGGGAACGTGATTTTTCACGACAACTGGACGTACATGCAGTACATCAATTCCGTCGGCGGTTTCGGCTGGCGGGCCGATGACGGGGACGTGCGCGTGGTCAAGGCGCGCACGGGAGAGCTCGTCGACGCGGACGATGAGGGAGACTATGTGCTGGAACCCGGCGACACCATCTGGGTGCCGGAAGTTCCGGAAACGAAGTTCTGGGAAGTGGCGTTTGACGCGCTCGGCGTCATCTCGCAGATCGCCGGTATCGTCGGAATTGTAATCGCCGTCAGCAGGTAGAACGCTCATGACAGATACGCAATCACATTTCGAAAGCAGGGACCTCGACACCTGGCGCCGCCTCTTCCGGGAATTGTGGGGGCAGAAAAAAACCGTCGCCGGCATCGTCGGCGCCGTCACCGTGATCATGCTGGTCTACGTGCTCATCATGCCGCAGACCTTCACCTCGACGGTGACGCTGCTTCCGCCGCAGCAGGAAAAAAGCTCGCTCGGACTCAGCTCTCTCCTCCAGGGGGCGTCTTCGCTGCCGATGCTGGATCTCGGATCCAGCCTGGGCTTCGGCGGCCGGCCGTCGGATATCTTTTCGGAGATTCTGAAAAGCCAGTCCGTGGCGGAAAGTCTCATCGTGCAGTATGACCTCGCGCCCTTTTTCGGCGTGCCGGAGGACCGCTCCTACCGCCATGCGGTCGAACCGCTGCGGGAATCCACGGAAATCGAGGTGAACAAGAACGGTGTCATCCGCGTCTCCGTCACCCTCGGCACCGGCTTTTTTGCTTCCAGCGGGGAGATCGACTCCATCAAAAACATGGCAGCGGATGTGACGAACGACTACGTGCGCTGGCTCGACCGCATTAACCGGGACAAGCTCATCTCCAGCGCACGGAATTCCCGGATTTTCATCGAGGAAGAACTCGGTCGCACCGAG